>CAWVUN010000182.1:0-4746 GCA_963932495.1 uncultured bacterium | reverse complement strand
GTAAACCAATCAAAATTGATAATAAAGCTAAAGGTAAAAAAGCTAAAGGACTAGGTGGGTTAGCAAAATCCCCTAGAGACACAACCGCAAAAAAAAGTAACACTGAAAAAACAAAATAAGATAGTTCGTCAAATTCCAAAAAACCTAGCGGTTACACGAGCACATTGAAAACTTTCAAATAAGTTTCTCTCATGAAAATAGAAAAGCATAATAATTTTAAAATAAACAGTTTTAATTTAAGATAGCCTAAGAAACTTGATGTTACTGGGTTTTTGCTATCTCTTTTGGCTTTTAAGTTTTAAAATTAATAACAGATTGGCTGATTTCCCCAGAACATTTAATTTCTGGTAGATAGTCAATATCCTTTAAATAAATTCACAGAGGCCCTCATGGGTGACGACAAACAATCCATTTCCGAAATTTTATTCGAGAATAGACAAGCGTTTATAAAGTTCAATCGCTTTAAAACCAGCCAAACGCTTAAAACGTTATCACCTATCGACCAACTTATATATACCGTCATTCCTCGACTCTTGCATGTCAATCAAGAAGGTCTACCTGGATACGTTGGAGAAGACGTCCCTTGCGGGATCTTCAATTACACCCTGGACAATGAAACTAAAATTGCCTTAGAAAAACTATTTCCTGATGTTATCGTTCGTAAAAATTCAAGGGAGCGTCCTGTCATCCAAACTATTCTTCTAATGGGTAGTGTTGGTAGTATCGCTCAGACCTATAAATCCGACTTGGATTATACCCTTTTGATCAACAAGGTCGAATTTACTCCAGAAGCGATGGCTATTTTCCAAAAAAAGCTTCGCACTTTAGAAGACTGGACATGGTTAAACTACAATTTGGAAACTCACTTTTTCACAAATGATATCAACGATGTCAGAAACAATAACTTTGGAGAGAGCGATAGCGAAAGTACCGGTACGGCAATGGCCAAACTTCTTAAGGAAGAAATGTTGCGCACTATGATTATTGTCGGTGGAAGAATTCCTTTCTGGTGGATCATGCCTGTTGAAACTAACGATGAACAATACGACACCTATTGCGATTTAATAAATAGTCATAAAACTCTTTTACATCGAGAAGAGTTTGTGGATATGGGAAATGTTGACGACATCTCTCAAGGGGAGTTCTTCGGCGGCTCTATTTGGGCCCTTATTAAATCTTTCAAATCCCCCTTTAAAACATTAATGAAAATGGGGCTTTTAGAAGAGTATATGTTTAACGACTCTAAATCCAATCTGCTTTGCCATGAAATAAAAAGAAGAGTTTACGCGGGGAAAGATCCATACATCGAAATTGACCCCTATCTGACCATGTTCAATCGTGTGCAAAATTACTTTAAAGAAACCAAAGACGAGTCAGACGTTGATGCTCTTAGAAGCGCGTTTTATTTGAAAGTTGGAACTCAGGTTAACTCAGACGAAATGGAACACGGATCTCCCAATTATAAAAAATCGACGTTAATAAAAATGCTCACCGAATGGGATTGGTCTTCCTTCAAAGTCGAACAAATCAACGATTATTCTAATTGGCAGATGCAGCAAAAAGTCGCTTTGGGTACTCGGATTAATAAAAACCTGATGAATTCCTATAAACATATATCTAGTAAGAATCAAACATTAGATCCAAAAGATAGCTTAATCACCGATAAAGATACCCATTTACTTGGGCGGAAATTATTTAGCGTATTTCACAAAGCTTCCTATAAAGTCGAGAATATGGCTGGAATCATTGATGGAGGTAGCGGCGAAAAAGAACTCACATTTTTTCAACATCAAGAAAACACAAGAGATAAAGGCGTATGGTTCTTAATCCGTGGAAGTAACTTATCTGGGTTAGACAAAATAGACCAAGGCGAAATCATGAAAAAAGCCGCTACTTTGGAATCTATATGCGCATTTACAGCTCTAAATAATATTTACGCTAAAGACACAAAAATTTTGATACGAGCAGACCAAACTGCAATGCGCGACCATGATGTTGAAGCTATGCTTGGAATGCTCTCATCATTCATATCGGCAGTAAATATCGCAAATATTTCAAACGAAGATTTATTAGGCCCCGCTTACGTTAAGCAATTTTTCGCGATAATCGATTTTGGCTACCCATTTCCTCGCGAAATAATGATGACTGATATTAGAGAATGTAAAACCAACGCTGACTATGGAAAATTTATACATAGACGTTTAGAACGAATAAAAAGCATGACTTATATTATTATGAACTCATGGGGAGAACTTTTTTGTAAAACGTTCGCTGGTATTAATAGTTTTGGTCGTTGCATTAATGAATTGTCGAAAAAAGTATCGAATAATCAAGTAGATTCGCCAAATTTTCTTAAGGTTTTTATTCCAACTGGCCGAAAAGATATTTTTGAATGTAGTTGGATGTTTAATTTTACCCTTAAATCTTTAAAACTTAAGGGAAAAGCTTTAAAACTAAATTGATGAGTAAATAAACTTTATGGCGACCGCTGTTAAAAGTAGCCCCCTTCTAGACGAAGAAGAATCTCAACGAGCGGAATCTGGAATTGATAAAGGTACTCTCTTTGGAATCCTTGCGGGATTTTTGTTGATAGTAGTTGCAATCATCCGTGGCGGAAGCCCAGACGTTTTTGTTAACTTGAACGCTCTTTTCATAGTTGTAGGAGGCACTATTGCCACTGCCTTCATTGCTTTTCCTTCCAAGAAAATATCGGGGATGATTCCAATTATTATTAATGCCTTTAAACCTGACGTTCATCAACCATCCGAATATATTGACGAAATTATGTCCTTAGTTACTAAATATCGTTCTGGCGGTATGAAAGGTCTAGAGAATGCCGAAGAGTTTCTGGACAACAGGTTTTTGAAAGAAGGAATTACAATGGTTGTTGACGGCTTTAACGCGAGAGAAATAACTGAAATTATGGATCGCCAGATTTCTTCCGTTGTAGAACGGCATAACCAAGGACAAAAAATTCTTCGCTTTATGGGAGTTCAAGCTCCTGTATTTGGTATGGCAGGAACACTGATTGGTCTGATTCAAATGTTAATGCATATTGACGATCCAGCCAGTATTGGACCATCGCTAGCAGTTGCCCTCATCACTACTTTTTACGGTATTATTTTCGCCAATTTAATTCTTACCCCCATTGTCGCAAAACTAAATTCTCGAACGGAAAACGAAGCTATGCTGATTAAAGCCATTAGGTTAGGAGTCATTGGCATTCACGACCGTTTAAATCCACAAAAAATTCAACGAAGCATGAATTCTCTGCTTCCACCAGATCAACAAAGATAATGTCAAACGTTGACGACGTATTAGGACTCACAAGTCAGGCTCCATGCCAAGATGCCGTAGATTTTACAGGATACGACCTGAAAGGCATTAGCTTGAATGGCGTTACTTTTATATTTGCCACTCTAAAAGACGTTAATTTTGACGAGTGCGAACTAGTAGGCGTAAATTTCAGTAAAGCCGATTTGGGAAAAGCTACTTTCCGTAACTCAAAACTAAAAGACGTTAGCTTTAGCAATGTTCAAATGCAAGAGTCTGACTTTGAAAACGCAACTTTAGTAAATTGCAACTTTGAAAACGCGGGTTTAGAACAAAGCAACTTTTCAAATTTTATAGCCAAAAATTGTAATTTTAAAGGCGCAAACTTAAGCTTTTCTAATTTATATTCATCAAATATAGAAGATTGCGACTTTTCATTTTCGCGAATGATGTATTCAAATTTGAAGCAAGTCGTTATAGACAAATCTAACTTATCTGGATGCAATGCACGTGGTGCAGACCTAAGTTTTTCCAATATATCCGATGCCAAGATCAAAGGGGCTAACTTAAAACACGTCGACCTAAATTCATGCTCTATGAAAGATGTCGACCTGACACTTTCCAATATGTTAGGAGTTGAATTTAAAGACGCTGTTTGCCCAAGGATCAAAATGGAAGAAGTTAATCTTGAAGGTGCTGACCTGACTTACGCCAGCTTAGAAGGTGCAAATCTCCAAAATGCTTTTTTTCTGGAAGCAAATCTACATGGTACAAATTTAACTAGTGCCAACTTAAAGGACGCCTTTTTTGTAGATGCTAATACCCATAACATAAAAACTAAAGGTGCTAATTTGGAAAACACTGGTCTTACCGAAACTTAATCTCAAAACCTACCGTATATTCCTTAGAAATAATTGTTTTTAAAATGGGATCGCTAATTCTTTTTTATAAAGGGCGTGACGCAACGGAACCCTACATTTTGAAAATAGTCGTCAGGCTCAGCCTCAGTTCTATAAAAAACATACCCGTAGGCTTCCAAAAAATAATGACCCGCTTTTTGAAACCCATTCCCACGAATCACTTTAAACCGCTTTCCAAATCGTTTGTATTTATACGAACTCCCTGGATAAGAATCGTACCAATTTAACGTCCACTCCATAGCATTCCCAGCCATGCCAAAAACACCAAATGGACTAACATCTTTGATGTAAGATCTAGTAGACGCAAGTTTGCGAGCTCCATCTACACCCATATTAGCGAAAGACTTATCATAGGTATCTCCCCACGGATAATTCTTACCATCGGTTCCTCGAGCCGCTTTTTCCCATTGCGCTTCAGTTGGAAGCCTTTTTCCAGCCCAAACAGCATAAGTAAAGGCCTCATACCAAGTAACATGTGTTACTGGCATATCTGCGGTTTCTTCTACATACTTTCCATTCTCCCAATTTCCAGGAGTTTCATAAAATTGTGTTT
>CAWVUN010000181.1:0-4766 GCA_963932495.1 uncultured bacterium | reverse complement strand
AAAAAGAAACAAGAAAAAATTGAGAAAACCTTAAAAGCAGTATCTAGTAGAACTCCGCGTTAGCTTCACTCTCCATCGGCTTAATTTTCCTAATCAAGCTTTCTAAAAACAAGTATTTTGTTCTCCACAATGGCTAAACCTACTTCTATTTTTGTGTGCAACGATTGCGGGCACCGAGTTCCTAAATGGTTAGGGAAATGCCCTGAGTGCGGCGAATGGAACTCTTTTGCCGAAGAATCAACTAAACACGCTGGCGCAAATCAATCAAATAGAAAAAGTTTATACTCCAAGCTTTCTGTTCAACCAATTACTGAAATCGTAGCGAGCGAAGCTCAGAGGTCGTCAACTCATTTAGGAGAACTAGATAAAGTATTGGGAGGGGGTTTGACCATTGGCTCCTTAGTTCTAGTTGGTGGAGATCCGGGAATCGGTAAATCAACACTTATGTTACAAAGTATGGGCATGGCTGCCCAACAAGGGAAGAAAGTTTTGTACGTTTCAGGAGAGGAGTCTCCCGAGCAAATACAGATGAGAGGAGAGCGTTTAGGTAGTCTCGCCCCAACCTTGTTAATCTCTTCTGAAATTTGCATTGAAGATATTTTGGATTTAGTAGATAAAGTCCAGCCTGAAATTTTAGTATTGGATTCCATACAAACTTTTTATACCCGCGAATTAACTTCAGCTCCAGGAGCGATTGGTCAGGTGCGAGAGGTTGCATTTAAACTCATGCAAGAAATTAAGCCTCGCAGAATCCCGACTTTTTTAATTGGACATGTTACTAAGGAGGGAGCTTTAGCTGGACCTAAAGCTCTGGAACATATTGTTGATACAGTACTCTATTTCGAAGGTGAAAAAAATCACGCTTATAGAATTTTAAGAGCGGTAAAAAACCGATTTGGGCCGACTCCTGAAATGGGTGTTTTTGAAATGGGACGGGATGGATTAAAGACTGCTGATAACCCTTCTGAGATATTTCTTTCTGAAAGACCTGAAGACGCTCCGGGTTCAGTTATAGTTTCTATAGCTGAAGGATCGAGGCCTTTATTTGTTGAAGTCCAGGCATTGGTAAGTTCTTCGTCTAATATTGGAATGCCAAGGAGGACAGCGACAGGAATGGACCCCAATAGGGTTTCATTATTAATTGCTATATTGGAAAAGCGATTGGGCTTGCACTTACAAGGTGAAGATATTTTTGTCAATATTGCCGGAGGGATTAAGATTTCAGAACCTGCTGCAGACCTTGGAGTAGCTGCGGCAATTGCGGGGAGTTTTAGGAATATTTCAATTGACCCTGGAGTAGTAATGATGGGGGAAATTGGGCTTGCTGGAGAAGTTCGATCCATTCTAAGTTTAGATACACGAATATTAGAGGCAGAAAGGTTGGGGTTTTCAAAGTGTATTGTTCCTTTCTTGCCAAAAAACTGGTCCCAACCTGGGGAAGGAAGAATTGAAATTAAGCCGGTTAAGAACTTAGGAGAAGCTTTGGAAGCTGTTTTTTAAAATTTTTATTGAATGAAACATTTGTCTTATTTGATTTTTTTATTTTAGTTGTATTTTATTTCGAGATTTGATCTTGACCTATCAATATTCCGATAAATTATCTGTAATCATACCTGCTGGAGGCCAAGGGCTTCGAATGGGAGAAAAAACTCCTAAGCAATTTTTGGAGTTGAATGGCAAGCCCATTATTCAACATACGCTCGCCATTTTTGAAGCTTTAGATTGGATAGGTTCAATTATGTTATGCGTACCTCTTGCCGAAGTAGATAATTTTAAGGTTATAACAAGAAATAGTGCGAAAATTAAAGTGGTAGCGGGAGGAGAAAAACGTCAAGATTCAGTTTATAATGGGCTTACCGCTTTAGCAACAAGAACAGGGTTTGTTGCTGTTCATGATGGGGTTCGCCCATTTGTAAGTGAAGGGCTGATTAGTGATGTTTTTCAAGCCGCAAAGGAATTTGGCGCTGCTGTCGCAGCAATCCCGGTTAACGATACTTTAAAACGAGGGAATAAGAGAGGCTTTCTGGAAGCTGCAGTTGAAAGAGAAAATCTTTGGCGTATGCAGACCCCTCAAATTTTTAAGGTAGAGATACTTTGGGAAGCGTTGGAAATGGCGCAGAAAGAATCGTTTAGTGGAACGGATGAAGGTTCTTTAGTACAGCTTATTGGAAAACCTGTAAAATTTGTTCCTGGTTCAGAATTTAATATTAAAATCACCCGTCCAGAAGATTTAGTCATAGGCGAATGGATTGCTTCTTCGAACCGGTTTAATTCCAAATCATATTTATGAAACCATTTTTCGTTGCGTTAGTTGGGTTGGCGAGTTTAATTTATTTATTAAACCCGACAGCCGGTTTATTTGAATTAATTCCCGATAACTTTCCGTTAATAGGAAATTTAGACGAGGCGACAGCTTGCGCCTTGGCTCTTGCTGCGTTGCGTTATTTTGGTTTAGATTTAACAGCGTTTTTACGAACTAAACTGGACGATGCTAAGCCGCGTAAAGATAATAAATAAATTTTTTTGAACGGAAATTTATTTATTAGATTAGAAGTCGAGTTAAAATATTTTAAATTTTTATGGCAAAGCCATAAATGTTTTTTGATCTTTCTGAGACTTTAAAAGGAGATAATATATGTTAGCTGTTGGATCGGAAGCTCCCGATTTTACTGTTAAGGATCATAATAATATCCCTGTGACTCTATCGAATTCACGGGGCAATAAAATTATTTTATGGTTTTACCCTAAAGCTGATACTCCAGGTTGCACCTTGGAGGGAAAAGGGTTTCGAGACGAGTTTAAAAAGTTTGAAGAAAAAAATATTATTATTTATGGAGTTAGTTTAGATGGGGTAGAGGATAATAGAGCTTTTGCAGAGAAGTTTTCTTTCCCTTACCCTCTTTTATGCGATGTAGACAGAGAAATAGCATTGGCTTATGGGGCCGTAAATAGTATAGACGACCAATATGCGGCAAGAATCTCGTATATTATTGATGCTGAAGGTAAGATAGCCGAAGCTATTGAAAGTGTCGATACACAGAACCATGCTACTGATCTGTGCTCTCGTTTATGAAAATGACTTAGGTTTTCTTAAAATAAAAAAACCGCTTAGGTTAAGCCTAAGCGGTTTTTTGTTTTAAACTATAAAATATTGTTTTAGCTTAGCTAAAAAAACGGTACTTTAAAATAAACCACACCGCTGCAACTCCGTCTTTCCAAGTTATTTTTTTTCCGTGAGCATAGTCGCGACCACTATAGGAAATAGGAACTTCGTAAATTCGAAAATTTTTCTTTGCAACCTTGCTGGTGAATTCAGGTTCAAATCCAAATCGGTCGCATTCAAAAGTTAATTCATCTAGTGATTTTTTTGTGAAAACTTTATATCCCGTTTCCATGTCAGTGAGGTTTAGATCCGTTAGCATGTTAGACAAGGTAGTTAGAGCTTTGTTGGCTAGGTAATGCCAAAAAAACATTACTCGATGAGGGCCGCCAAGGAATCTGGAACCAAAAACTACATCGGCGCGGTTATCTTCAATAGGTTCCAGTAATTTTCCGTAATCAGAGGGATCGTATTCGAGGTCTGCATCTTGAATAATGATGACGTCGCCTTCAACATTACTAAATCCTGTTCGTAAAGCGGCTCCTTTACCTTGGTTTCTCTCATGGTAAAGAACTTTGATATCGGATTGGCCTTCGTATTCTTTCAGGACATCCTTAGAACCGTCTATAGAACAATCGTCAATTAGGATAATTTCTTTATCCCAAGGGGCCGATTGAACCCTAGAAACGATTTCTCGAAGAGTATCTTTTTCGTTATATACGGGGATTACTACGGAAAGTTTCACAAATACAGGATTAAAATAGGGTGTAAACAAAAGGAGCGACAGCACTACCTTCAGTTAAAACGATTAAAAGGCTCATTAACATTAAAATGAAGATAATTGGACCGAGCCACCATTTTTTCCGGTACTTCAAAAAACCCCAAAACTCGGAAATGATAGAAATTTTACTTTCGGTTTTTTCTTTTTTATCCATTAAAAGTTTATTTTTTGATGTTAAAAAGTTACCTATGCGGACAATGCTTCTAAATGGTTATACACGGATTCCGACAAAGCTTGGTGATTATATCCTCCCTCTAGCATAGATATCAACCGTCCATTACAAATCTCTTCTGCACACTTTCTTATTAGTGTGGTCATTTTTCCAAAACATTCGCTTGAGACTTGCATTGTCGCTAAGGGATCTTCGGCATGAGCGTCAAAGCCTGCAGAAATGAAGATCAAATCGGGTTTAAATTTAATAAACTCAGGAATCAGCTTATTTTCTATAAGAGATAGATAGTCTTCATCGCCTGAATAAGCTTTCAGAGGAAAATTTAGAGTAGCTCCGAGCCCATCTCCGGTTCCTGTTTCATTTTTATCTCCAGTGCCTGGATAAAAAGGAAACTGGTGGGAGCTTGAGTAAAAAACCGAAGAATCTGAATAAAAAGAATTTTGGGTCCCATTTCCATGGTGAACATCCCAGTCGAAAATAGCAATACGGTCAAGTCCTCTTTTTTGTTGTGCGTAACGAGTTGCAACAGCGACATTATTAAAGAGACAAAACCCCATAGATCGCTCATGCTCAGCATGATGACCTGGAGGGCGAACAGCGCAAAAAACGTTACGCAGCTCGCCGTCAATTACCTTGTCCACGGCAGTTAAGCCCGCTCCAGAGGCAAGTATTGCGGCGTCGTAAGAGTTAAGGCTGATATTCGTATCCATGTC
>CAWVUN010000180.1:0-4768 GCA_963932495.1 uncultured bacterium | reverse complement strand
TGCATATTGATCAGATCGTCTTCAATCTTCACTGCCAAAATTTCATTGAGACCGTTTACTGTCACTTTGACCATACCACCTCCCACGGAAACTTTTACTTTTTTTTGACTCAGTTCTCGCTGTACATCGTCCATTTTCGATTGCATCTCTTGGGCTTGTTTAAAAATACCGCCCAGTCCTTTATTTAGCATCTTAAATCCAAATTTAATAGGTGTGGTTTATCCAATAACTTTTCCGCCAAAAATATCCATGGCGTCTTGAATGATCTCAATATCGCTTCCGTAACTATCTGCATTATATTCTTTTAAATCGTCGTTGTCCCCCAAAATATTTTGGCTTAACTCTGGCTTCTCATTTTTTGGATTTTTTTTTTGAATCAATTCAATTTGGATAGAAGTTCCAAAAACTTTATTGGCCAATTTTTTGACTAAATCTAAATTTACCGGATCTTTTATTCGTTCATGGGTGATGGTATCGCCGACCAGGATAATAATCGTAGAAGGCGATTCAAAATCAAATATGCAGGACTCTAAATAAAGATTAAAATTTGGCTTAACTTTGCAAACCTCCACCACAGTCTCTTTCCACTTCGACTCCCAATTGCCAGTGCTCTGTGAAGTTTTTAGCGTTTCCGAAGGTTCCTCAACTCTATCAGGCAAAGTCCCGGGTTGAGTAATTTTAGGCTCTGGCTTTGCTGGAGGAGCTGTTTCCAATGGTTGACTTGAAATTTTTGGGGCTTGGACTACTGCGTTTGCTGGATGAGTGCTTGTTTCTAAAGTCGGGTTTGTAGTTTTTGGG
The DNA here is from genome assembly GCA_963932495.1 of uncultured bacterium. GTDB lineage: Bacteria > Nitrospinota > Nitrospinia > Nitrospinales > JAJDAT01 > JAJDAT01. The sequence goes on along the minus strand of CAWVUN010000180.1, from coordinate 3,970 downwards.
GCCGGGTTTGCCCGGGCCGATTGAGGCAAACTATCTTCCATTTGATTGATTTTTTCGATCATACCGCCAATATCGCGATAAGGACGAATATCCGTCAAGCGGATAGCTGCCATTTCAAAAATCAACTGCGGCAGAGGACTTTTTCTCATATCTCCCTCAGCCTTAGCCAATACGGAGAACGCTTGCCGTAAACGATCCGTTTCTAACTTTTCAGCTAAAGCTTTGACCTCAGAAACGTTGCGTCCTGACTCATTAGACAATATCCCCGTTTTAGCACCAGACTGGATCAAGACTAAATCCCGCATAAATTCCATCAGGTCGCGACAAAAAATATTAAGATCTTTACCCGAACGAACGATTTCTTGAATCTGCTCTATCAGTCCGCCGGCATTGCAGTCGGCTAAATTTTGGCCAAATGCACCTAAAACATCCTGGGAAACAGTTCCTAAAACCGTTTCCACAGCTTCAGCTTTGATTTCTGATCCGCAAAAAGCGATTGCTTGGTCTAAAAAGCTCTGTGAGTCGCGCATACTCCCACTGCCGCTTTTGGCAATTTGCCGTAAACTCGCAGGATCGACCAAAATACCTTCCTCTTTACAAATCAAACCCAGTTGCTCGGAAACTTGTTCGCGAGACAGCGATTTGAATTCAAAACATTGGCATCGAGAAAGAATCGTTTCTGGAATTTTAATCAATTCTGTCGTGGCAAAAATGAACACCACTTTCGGGGGAGGTTCTTCAAGAGTTTTCAAAAGAGCGTTGAACGCGCTTCGCGACAACATGTGAACCTCGTCGATCACATAAACTTTATAACGACAAGAAGTCGCTGAATACTTTACTTTTTCAATCAGTTCGCGAACTTCGGCAACGCCATTATTGGACGCTCCATCGACTTCCATTACGTCCATACTCCTGCCCGCCTTAATTTCCACGCAATGGACGCACACGTCGCAAGGTTCCAAACCTGGACCCTTTTCACAATTCAACGCCTTGGCAAATACTCGTGCAGTGGTGGTTTTACCAACGCCGCGAGGGCCAGAAAATAAGTAAGCGTGAGCTACCCTTTCTAATTGAATAGCGTTTTGCAAAGTTCGGATAATCGGTTCCTGTCCGACCATTTGGCCAAACTTTTGGGGTCGCCATTTGAGGGCGGATACCTGAAAATCCATGACAGGAAATGAACTAAAGAAGAGAAAGTCTTAAGGGATTCATCGGCCGCTGTTTATTCAACCGCCAAATAGTTAACACTGCCACAAGCGAGCGGCTTATTCTAAAAGAAGTAGCAAACCACTGGAATCAATACCAACTTGTGGGTAGAAAATTTAAAGGCAGAATTGCTGGGATATCTCACAGCGCACAAAACAGATTGTTGCCGCTGCTTCCTTCCGGACCTGACGGGGTTCACAAAAGTCTCGCCGCGCGAGGCCCAACAAAACTGCCAAAATCGTGTCAGTCGAATGAATTATCAATAAATTATCACATCCCAGTACCACAATCTACTGAAAATATGACTACTTTTGGCTATTAAAATCTAAAACTTCCTTTTGCACACATTAGACAAACGCAGATTTTATTTATTCTGAGACCTTCTGTGCTTTTCTGTGGCAGAACGAGTTCCTTTTTATTCATTTAATTCCATTTTATTTTTCACGCCCATTGATTAAGAAACGTGTCTATTAATTAAACCACTTAACTTCAACCGGCCTAGTTTAAAACCGTACCCGCCATGTATCATTCTGTTGAGCCGCAACGGTGACAGAAAGTTTGTCCGAATTTAACTCAGCGAATGGTTTTAAAAGTTTGCTCTCAAACTTTGAGTCCCCTCCTTCAAGAAGCAAATACCCTACCTCCCGTTAACAAGCAACTAAGTTATAAGAATATCTATCAATAAATGTTGAATTTGTTAATGATCATCTCCTCCAGAACTGTCATCTCTAGCGAAGTCGAGAGATCTCGCCTCGGTCTTTTACTTTTCTATCAAATATATTGAAATCTGCACAAAACCTCATTTTCACTCCGCTTTTGCCATTTTCTTTGCATAAATAGACAATTTTAACGTTAATTCTTCAAAAAAATTTGAAGGAGGAAACCGTAAAGCTAGATTTCGAGGAAGAAAAAATTGAAAACCCTTTTCATGAGAATCATTGTATGCCTTTTTATAGGCAAAAAGAGCTTGAAAAAATCATTAAAATTTTGCACTCCAAAATATTTTCAATAATAGGACCTGAAGGAAGTGGCAAAACTAAGATAATAAATAATATTTTTCAAATAATTAGTTCTTTAAGAAGAACTATAACGAGAAATTATAATTAAATTAAAAGTGAAAGAAGCAAATGAATGGAATAAGTTATTAGACAAAAATTTACTTTTTATACTCCTTCTTGGCGATATCGGAACAATAGATTCTAGTAAAAAAGGTAGAAGCATAAGAGACTGGTTAAGCGGTACTTGCGAAAACTACTTTCGTAAAGAAAACTCCATTAAGCATACTGCGACATCTATCTTGACTTTAGAAGAATTATTTTCTCAAGGCGATCCCATAAGAGCCTCTGTATTTTTAAAGCATTTCAGATGAATCGAATTAAATCCTCTATATGGTGAAACCTACGAACCCTGGTTAAAAAATACTCTTAAAAATTCCCTGACTTGATCGACTCTCCTAAAAAAATCGGTGAGTTGCTTGACTTATGCGTCGACCGGTTTGACGAGTTTTGCAGTATATGACCATGGACTTTGAACCTTTAAACCTGCCTTACGCACCCCAAAGAGAAAAACCGGTTTCTCTAAAATATCATCTTGATTATTTTACCCTCCTCTATTGGGTATTTTATTTTTCACAAGCTATCCGTTGGTATTTTGCAAAGTTCGGATCACCTCACTTGGAAACTAATAGAAAAGAAGCCTTTCAAAAAGACCCCATTCAAAGAAACCTAGCTATACAAGGTTTAACAATCACAATAACTATTTCATTTTGATCTCCTTTTTACTTTCCCTTATTTGATTGGAAATAGATTTCACGAACGTGCCGTTAGGCGTGGGTCGAGGCGATGCAAAAGGTGTGGGGTTCGGCGAGGCTTTTACTTTTTCATTTTTTTTTCTATTTCGCTTGGATGACTATCTAAAAAATTTTCTACAAAGACTAAAGATCTTATCTCTATAGAGAAGTACTCTTTTACCTTCCTATTTACTAGAAAGACGCCTGAGCCAAACCCTTAAAAAACATCGGGTCCATGGATTTAAAGAATCCGAAGATTTATTACGCTACAGTTATCAATATATATTAGTTGTCAAGTCATTCGCCTCTGCCTTAAGCGAATTAAAACCTGAAGGCTCTTTAAAAAAAATCTTTCATTGGTGTAGTCTCCCTTTTCATCATTGGAATGTTGAAAAAGAAAGAAGGAAAGTATCTCTTTTCTGTTGAGTTGATGAGGATGTGGGTTATTAAGCGACATCCTTTTGGCGTGAGTTGTACAATGCTGAAAGTCAAAATCTAGATCCTTCAGAATTTATCCTGATCAACGCCGAAGGACCATTTCAAATCTCGTAAAGGACGACATAAAATTAAGTTTTTGTTTTAGAGCAAATGAGGTCTGCCAATAATCATTGAAGTAATTTTCTTTTCAATCCACGCTCAATGCTTTACATTCCCTAGGATTAATACTTAATAATTTACTTCTTACGCCAACCTTTGCGGTACATACATTTCTCATAATGACCTGTCACCTTATCTTGAGGAACATTACCCGAGTAAGTTAGGTTATTAAACACTCCCGATCGTTTTTTACTGATAACATCGCAATTCTTTTTATCTCTATAAAAGGCTACTTTTTTTTTTGAACTCGTGTTTTTGACATATTTATATTGGTAAAAATTTGCACAGCTGGCCAAAAATAAAACTGCCATTACCCATGCTATAACCCATCTCATATCCTTAACTCCTACTAAGAAACTACTAAAAACTCAAAAACAA
>CAWVUN010000179.1:0-4786 GCA_963932495.1 uncultured bacterium | reverse complement strand
AAACTAATATTGAAATAAGTGATGATGGAAAAAGTTTATTCATTTGTTTTTTTAAATCCACTTGTATCCACTAATTTTCGTCACTAAATATAGGAATTTAGTTTTGACTAATCCGGCTTCTCCGTTGTAGCTTGAATCAGAATAATATTTTTTTTGTTCTATAAATAAAATTAGACATCGAGTTTTCTGGTTCGGTTGGAACCACTCCTATTCCTCTGGATGCGAATAACGTTTCCTGAAGTATTGGCAACAGGCTTGAAATAAAGCTGGACTTGATCGAATAGTTAACGTTCTGCGTCAACGTGCTTAAAGTTCCAATATCTACTTTTGAGTCAAGTCTTGCTTGCGTTATACTGATAACTTGTCCGCTTTGATTTAAAAATGGACCATCATTATTACCGGGCTGTATCTGCACACTTGTTTGAAAAACCATTGGGCCTTTCTATACTGGATAGAAAATTCACAACCAATCAGGGCCACGGGTCCGTAAAATCTAGTGGTTTTTTAGGCGTCAGGGATCACCCGTTTACCCCCCCTATAGAGCGCATCCATTATTAGTTTTCTTAATATTTGGTTTTAGTAACCAGTTAGTTTTTTACCTGTTATTCATTTTTCATTTACCAAGGTTTTTTTCTATTGGCGTAACAGTTTTGGCTGGTGATTCTATTTTTGAATAAATTAAATCAGAATAACTCCAAACTGCACCGGACCAACCAAGCACGAACGATAGAAGACACAGACCTATAATTTTCATTTTAATATCCTTACGGTTTAAAAGTTTGAGTTATATAAGTTGAAATCGAACATATTTATTTGATCAAGAGCTTTATTGATCCTCCTAAATATTTACGTTATAGAAGTGATTCTTTTTAGGCCTCTTATCCAATTTTTATGACCTCTAAAAGTCTTAAGCGCTTACTATTAATATAAGACCCGACCTAAAAATAGCAAGCGGCAAATTTTCCTCACATATAACCTAAACGTAAACGATTATGCTTTAAAAATGATACTTGTATTAGTTTGAAATCTCAGTTTAAGGATCATGTATGGAGTTATGACTTTGGCGCAAACTGGACCGAAGACGACCGAACCTTAATAATCTTAACGTTGATTGACGAGTACTCGCGGTAATTTTTGGTTCTTAAGGTGGCTCGCCGATTACGAGCGCAGGACATTTGCGGCTTTAATACCAGAAATCAATTTTTAAATAGGTTGAGGCATTTAATTTTTAACTAGAGAGGGAACGGTCATAGCAATTTTCCTATTTTAAATTTAGAGCAATGGATTTATTCTCAAGGTTTAAGAACTTTTTATGCAGCCTAAACTTGTATAACATATATTTCCAAGATGCAGTGGGAGTTAGTCGTTCGAGAAAACGAATGATTACAAAGTTCTATTAGTCCCTTATATTATTGGCGGAAGATGGATTGCGGGAAAGTATGTAAAAAACTTATAATGATTGCTGTTTTAACCTATTTGTTATTGTCTAGCACTTTATGTTCAGTTTTTGACTGTCCTATTTATAATTTAGGTTTTCATTCTGAGTCTGGCAACAGATGAGCTATTAGCTTTTTGTGTGATTAAATATTGAGGTTACATTGATAAAGATTAACGTAGAGTTAGTTATTTTTGTTGTTTTTGTTATAACCATTTCGGCATGTCATCCTATTTTAAAGGGGAAATCAGACGTAGATAACCCAATGGTTTTGATTCCTGCCGGAAAATTTACCATGGGTTACGTACCGATCGATGAGGACGATTGGGGAGATAGAGATGAAGAACCGGTTCACGAAGTTTATTTGAGCTCTTTTTGGATTGATAAGTATGAAACAACGGCTTTAGATTTTTCGAAATTTTTGAACGCAAATTTAGATAAAGAAACCCAATATTTTCGATTTGGCAAAGCGACAACTATTGAGCTTTTAAATGGAAAATATAACCCACGTTTTGGGATGGATAAACTCCCTGCAAATGGGGTTTCCTGGTATGGAGCTGATGCTTACTGTCACTCTGTTCAAAAACGATTACCTACTGAAGCGGAGTGGGAAAAAGCGGCACGTGGAACCGATCAAAGAATTTTTCCTTGGGGAAATAGTTTCCCAAACCCTGAATGGGTAACTTTTAGAAGAAAATTTTCTGACATTGGATTTAAAGTGTTTTCTCCTATAGATGAAATGGAAAAAAGCGAATCTCCCTATGGGGTTTACCATATGGCTGGGAATATTTGGGAATGGGTGGCAGATTGGTATGAGGACGTTTATTATGAAGATTCGCCTGAAAAAGATCCACTAGGTCCAGAAAGTGGCGAATCTAAAGTGCTGCGAGGGGGTAATTGGTACTATAAAGCTTATTATCTTAGATCTGTATATCGGTTTAATGACACACCAGAATCTTTGAAGGTATGGCAAGGTGTGCGTTGTGCAAAATCGATAAGTTAACCGTAATAGATTATTCTTGCTAGAGTTATTTTCCTTCGAAAAAAGCATTAGTGATAGGTAGCCTTCGGTCTTTTCCAAATGATTTGGAAGTGATTTTAATCCCGGGCGGACCTTGTCGACGTTTATATTCGCTTAGATTTACCAGCTCGACTATACGTTGAGCGTCTTTCTTGGGAAATCCTAGTGAAATTAAATCCTTTAGTCCGCAATCTTTTTCAATATAGTGGAATAACATAGAGTCTAATAAATCATAATCTGGAAGGGAGTCTGTATCTTTCTGATTAGGACGCAATTCGGCGGATGGAGCTTTTTTGATTATCTTTTTTGGGATAATATCGTTATTTTTTAGTTTATTAAAAAATTCAGATAGTTTATAAACCCAATTTTTTGAAACGTCTTTAATGGGGGCAAATCCCCCAGCCATATCGCCATAAAGAGTGCAGTAGCCCACGCTTGTTTCGCTCTTGTTGCCAGTTGTCAAAGCAAGCCAACCGAACTTATTTGAAAAAGCCATTACAATATTGCCACGGATTCTTGCCTGCAAGTTTTCTTCAGCAATCCCAGGTTGGGTTTTTTTAAAAGCTGGTTCTAGCATGCTTTGGAAGGCTTTCATTGCTGGAGCTATCGGGATTGTATGGGTTGTTATGCATAAGTTTTTTGCTAGCTTTAGAGAATCGTTAACGCTACCTTTAGAGGAATAAGGCGATGGCATTAAAATTCCCACTACATTTTCAGATCCCAAAGCTTCAACAGCTATAGCGGCAGTCAAAGCCGAGTCTATACCGCCACTTAAACCTAATACAGCTTTTTGGAATCCATTTTTTTGAAAATAATCTTGAGTTCCCAAAATCAAGGCTCTATAGATTTCTTCTCCTTCTTCTAAAGCGTTCTGGTTAGTTAATTTAAGCAGTGAAGTTTTAGATGTTTTTTGAGGTAAGGCTAATTTTAGATGTTTAAAATTCTTTTTTAAAGTTGATGTTTTTTTTAAGAACTTGGGAGATTTGATTTCAAGATCAAACAATACTAGATCTTCCTGAAACGATTTTCCGCGAGCGAGGTTTTTTCCTTTTTCATTGACTATCAGACTGGTTCCGTCAAAAACTAGTTCGTCTTGTCCGCCTATTAAATTAACGTATGCAATAGCAGCTTTATACTGCTGCGCTCTTTTTTGGATTAACTTTTCGCGAATTTTTCTTTTATCTGAATAGAATGGAGAAGAAGATAAGTTTAGTAAAACATCCACCCCTCCCAACGAACTTAGCTTTTCCCCAGGGCCGTTCTCTTCCCAGATGTCTTCACAAATGGTTACTCCGAAAGAGACACCTCTAAACTCGAATTTTAAAGTGGAATCGCCTTCATGAAAATATCTTTTTTCATCAAACACGCCATAGTTTGGGAGACAGGTTTTTCTATATTTTGTGCGAAGTTTGCCATCCGCAAAAATTGCGGCAGAATTATAGAGTTTCCCTTTATCGAATTCTGCATAACCTATAGCGGCTATTATATTTTTTGTGTGAGACTCTAATTTTTTTAATGTTGCTAAGTTTTCGTCGATGAAATCTTTTTTTAGTAGTAAGTCTTCTGGTGGATATCCGGTCAAAGCTAACTCAGGAAACAAAATGACGTCTGCGTTAAGTTTTTGGGAAGATTTTAAAAATCTAATGATTTTCTTTGCGTTTCCTTTAAAGTCGCCGACGCAGGCGTTTATTTGAGCTAAGGCAATTCGAATTGTTTTTGAGGTGTTAGCTTTGGTAAGTAGCATGGTTTAAATAGCTTAGATTATGCGTGATTTTCCGTGACAAACGCCTGAATTATAATACAATTATGTGGCACGTTAAAGTCTTCTTAAAAAGCTACCAGGTTATTTGTTTTTATAGTAGCTTACTAGAAATAATCGTTTAGAGATCAAAAATAGATGGAACCCAGCATAGTAGAAGTCAAAGTTAAGCAAACTATTAAAAAAAATGGTTTCCCCGATAAAATCGTTCGGTTACCTTTTAAACCAGTTTACGATAGTTGTAAGAGCTCTGGTTTGGGATTGCGTCAAGTTTTAGATAGATTGAGAGAAGAAGATATTATTGGAGAAATTCAAGGAGATTTTATACTTTTTCGGTCTCCTAATAAACAAGTTAAATCTGAAGATGTTAGTAAAAAATCACCACCGGAGAATTTTCAAAATCCTCAAAGCATTCCAGATATGGCTAACTTGGGTAACTTTGCTCAGGATTATTTGTCAAAGTTTAGCCCGGATCAAATAGATCAATTTCGCCAAATGGCAGAAAATTTAAGCGACGAAGAAAAGGCAAGAATTTTAGAAATGGCCGGAAAGCTAGGAAAGCCCAATAGTT
>CAWVUN010000178.1:0-4835 GCA_963932495.1 uncultured bacterium | reverse complement strand
TTACTGTTTTTCTATCAACAAGTCTTTTATTCTTTAATTTAAAGATAAGATTTTCGTCACCATCATTAATCTTAATTTTAACATCGGCTTTTATTATTTCTACTGGAGGATGTATTGATTGTCGCCATGGAACATTACAAGGCGGCTTTCAAGTTCTGGACAGCGGAAAAGAAATATATGGCAACTTTGGGTATTTTTTTATTCAAATAAAAATTATCGTATTTTATTATTTAAAAATTTTCTTATGGCCCATTAACTTAAATGTCCACCTCCAGTATCCCTTTACCAATATTTTAGAAGACCCGACAATTATAGTGGCGGCAATTATTGGAGTTAGTCTAATTTGCGCTTCAGTTTTTTTAGGCGGAAAATGGAGTAAATTTTGCGCTGGGTGGTTTATTTTCACTTTGGCTCCAACATCGAGCATACTCCCACTCAACGATTTAGCTTTCGAACATAGAATGTATCTCCCCGCAACTCTCGGATTATGCCCTCTATTTGCTATGGCAATTCGAAGAATACCTCAAAATATACGTTTTTACTCTCTGGCTTTTATTTTCATCTCACTTAGTGTCTTAACAGCAGAAAGAAATAAAGTTTGGGTAGACGAGCTCCAACTTTGGAAAGACGTTTTAGAAAAGTCTCCTAATTCGCCACTGCCTTACACTAACTTGGGGAAAGCCTACTATGACAAAGGAGACCACGGTAAAGCTCTCGCATTTATGAAAAAGAGCATCGAAATGAATGGTTTGGTGGAAACCTCACATTATAATCTTGCCAATATCTATATGGATATGGATCGATTAATCTTATCCGAAAAAGAATATCGGCGAACCATCGAAATCAACCCAAAACATTATCAATCTTATTTAGGTCTGGGATCAATTCAAAATCAAACTGGGAAATTGCAAGAAGCTGAAATAAGTTATTTAAAAGCAATTGAAATTCGTTCGACAAAAATAGCTCAAGATGAAGATTACTCATTGGCCAGGATCAATCTCGGAGAAGTCTACGGTAAAATGGGTCGTTTTGAAGATTCGATTCGTGAATCTCAAGCTGCGGTTAAATTAACTCCAAATTCGTTCAAAGCTTATTACAATATTGGAACAGCAAATATAAAATTGAACCGTTTAGAAAAATCCGTAGAGGCCTTTTTGAAATGTTTAGATATTAATTCTAAATTTGAGAACGCTCTTTTTAATTTAGCGTTTGTTTACCAAAAGTTAAACCAGTTTGAAAATTCCAATTTATATTTTTCCAAATTTTTAGAGATTAAAAAATCTTTTCCTAAAGCTCACATCTTAATGGGCATAAATTATGCTCAAATGAACAAGATAACGGAATCTATAAAATCTTTCAAAAAAGCGATTATCTTAGACCCTAAAAATCTAAACGCTCGGACTTATTTAGCCAAAGCATTCGCGCAAAAAGGTAACTTTGACGAAGCAATCAAGCATCTTGAAATAGCTTTGAAACAAAATCCAAATCTTAATTCTATACGAATACAGTTGAGCCTGATGTATTGGAAAAATCAAAACCAACCCCTAGAAGCAAAAAAACTATTACAAATGGCGTTACAATTTAGCGGTAATCCTGAAGAAAGACTTAAAATTTCGCATTGGCTCCAAGAACTTTCTGAATAATGAACTACCTGCCCCGATTTATTAGGTTTCCTTTAGCCTTCCGATTTTTTTTATCTACGGCCATTTTAACCGTTGTCGGAATCATCCTATATGCCTCTGCAATCACAGTCCCATTTCTATATGACGACGGTCATGCCATTGTTAACAACCCCTACATTCAAAACCTAGATGAATATCAAGAAATTATAGGAATCGAAAGAGTATTTAGCCGATCTTTTCTATTACTGACCTATGCCGTAAACCTTCATATTGGCGGTAGCGAAACTTTTGGTTTCCATTTATTTAATACCACCTTGCATGTATTCTCCGGAATCTTATTATTCTTTCTTAGTTGGGAATTACTAAATTACGAAACTATAGAACTCCGTTTTCGCCTTAAAAGGTTACCTTTAATCGCTTCCTTAACCTATGTTATAAACCCATTGAGCGTTGAATCCGTCGTTTATCTTTCAAGCCGGTCTGCGTTGCTATCGACTTTCTTTTACCTCGTCGCAACTTTAGTTTTTGTCCGGTGGAAGAAAGATTCAAATTCCATATCTGCGATATCTAACCTTTTTATTTTCCCAGCAATTCTTATAGCTACTTTATTTCTAGGGTTTGGAAGCAAAGCCATCATTGTCACAATGCCAATCATGGGCTTAGTTTACCTTTGTATTTTCCACGAATCTTTTAATGTAAAAAAAACGTTTATTTCATCGTTACCGCTTTTCGCTTGTTTATTAATTTATTTAGGAATAAGACAATATAAAACTGGCAATATCTTTTCACTAACTAACGATCCTTCTTTTACAGAAAAAAACCGACTAGCTTATCTACTAACGCAATTTGAAGTTGTCGTTTACTATTACGCTTTAAAAATATTTTTACCCATAAACCTTAACTTTGAGCCCGACGTCCGTTTGATAACGGAATTCTGGAAAACTGGATTATTATTTGCTATAGGAATTATTGCTTCTATTTGGGCAGCAGTTATTAAACTGAAATCAAAAATAGCTCAATTCGGGGTAATCTGGTTTTTTGTTACATTGCTACCAACATCTACTTTCGTGCCCTTAAAACAAATCGCGACAGAACACCGAATGTATCTTCCTTCAATCGGTTTTTTCCTAGTTTTTGGAGTACTTTGGCTTAATACATTACGCTTTATAGTAGTTAGACAATTTCTTCTGATAACTACTTTATGCCTAATGACCTTACTAACAATAAATCGTAATTTGGATTTTCAAAGCGCAATTTCTATTTGGGAAGATGTGGTAACAAAATCTCCTCATAAAACCCTAACTCACAATAATTTAGCTAACGCGTATCTTGAAGATGAAATGTACGACAAAGCCGAGAAGCATTTAAAAATATCGTTAAATATCAATCCTACATACCGATCTGCTTACTTAAACTTAGGACATATTTATTTTAAACGAGACGATTTTACACAAGCTAAAAAATATTTTGATCTTGCCATTTTTTATGGAGAAATGAACGGTCTAGTCTTTTACAATGCAGGGGTAGCGCGAGCTCGCCTAGGAACGTTAAAGGAAGCAATTCCATTTTTTGAAAAAGCTATTGCAAAAAAGCCTTCAAATTCAGATTTCCATTACGCTTTGGCCAACGCATACAAAAAATTAAAGCGAAGAGACGAGGCTATAAAAGAATATAGAAAAACATTAAGCTTGAAACCAAGCTACCTATTTGCACAAAATAATATGGGAGTCGTTTTCTTTGAAAAAGGCATGTATCGGCTTGCAGAAAAATTATTCCAAAAAACCTTGAGAACGAACATAAATAATGTAGACGCATTAAACAATTTAGCTACTTTATACGCTAAAACTGGACGTTATAAACTAGCCCTAGATTCATTAAAGAAATACCTAGCCTTAAAACCATTAGATAGGGAAAAGGCTGCGAGTGTGAAATTACTAGAAAAACTAATCCCTCCTTTAAATGAATAAACCCTCTTTATTTGACTTTCCCCCTATAACAAGGTCTTTTCTGACTTATTGTTGTGCATTAACTCTGTTTGGAATCGTTGTTTTTGCAAATCACCTTCATAATGCTTTGCAATTTGATAGTGTTTTATACATTAAAAATGGAGTTAACATACAAAGCCCCGAAGAAATATTAAACTGGAAATTTATCTCAAAAGAATACTGTTGCCGAAGTTTGACTAGAATTACGTTATCTATAAACGCGTTTTTGGACAATGCAAACCCATTTGGCTATCACCTTTTCAATTTAGCTATCCACACTCTCAACTCTATTTTAGTTTTTTTTGTTGTTATAAAAGCTTTTAGATATTTTTGCCCAAGGCTGGATTGCCAAAATAAATCAACTACAAATCTGGCAGGTTTTTTAGCTAGTGTCGGGTTTTTGTGCCATCCGATCCAAACCGAATCGGTTGTCTATATTGTCAGCCGCTCCGGACTTATAGCAGCCACAATATATTTATCCACTTTCTTGCTGTTTCAAAAATTTTTAGCCGGAAAATATTCTAAAAGTTTATTTGCGTGGATTGGGATAGGTGTGATATCTGCCACTTTGATTTCTATCGGATATGGATTTAAACAAAACGTTATTACTTTTCCTGCCACGGCAATTTTATACTGGTACTGTCGCCTGCCGGAAAACTCTCAACCATTACAAATTTTAAAAAAATTAAAATGGTTCATTCTGGGAATTGTGTTTTCAGCTTTGACTGTATTAATGTGGAAACTTATTTCAGACGAAGGCTTTCTGATTGGGCCTTCAACAGCTGGAGAAGCTGTAGGTCGGGTAAATTATATGCTCAGCCAACCTATAGTTATCGTTTTTTATTATTTCAAACTATTTTTTTGGCCTTTTAACTTAAATATTGATCCCGATATACCCTTCGGAACACTCTCCCCTCAGCTCTTATTATCTATCGCTCTAATTTTTGGCCCACTGTGGGCTTTATTTAATAAAAAAAGTCTCCTAATTTATTTTTTTGGCCTTTCTTGGTTCTACATTGTTATATCTCCATCCTCATCCATTATTACGCTATTAGATATAGCTGCAGAGCATAGAATCTATTTAGGAACCGTTGGCCTCTTTCTAATATTTGGGGTTTTGGGAGCGCGATTTGCTCAAGCTTTAAAAATCAATACAAACCACACTAAAAAAATGGCTTTACTCATAGCCTGCATCGTAATGCTATGCCTCACCACGATCAAAAGAAAT
>CAWVUN010000177.1:0-4842 GCA_963932495.1 uncultured bacterium | reverse complement strand
TACCGTCGTGCATGTAAGGAGCCATGCGAGAAATATGGCGCAATCCCGGAGTTTTAAAAGCTCCTTTGTCTGACTCTTCCTTAGTAATGTTATATCGCCCCAGATCTTCTTTTAATGGTCCTTGTTGCTTCACTCCAATATTGTGGAAACCGCTATCTGAAAAAGTAGGTCCATTGTGGCAAATAGAACACTTTGCCTTACCAAAAAATAAATTCATCCCATTGAGGGCGGATTTAGGCATTGCAGATTTATCTCCTTGAAAATAACGATCATAAGGAGAGTTTTGAGAAACGACAGATCTCTCAAACATAGCGATGGCTTTGCCAATATTGGACTTGGTTATTCCCGGTTCGCCAAATGCTTTTTTGAACAACTTGACATAACCGGGGACAGCTTTAAGCTCTTTTAAAAGAGAATCTAAGTTTTGGTTCATTTCGACAGTAGCGGCAATAGGGCCCAAAGCTTGTTCCTCCAAACTTTTTGCTCTTCCATCCCACATCAATATTTCAAAATAGCCACTATTTATTATACTTGGAGAATGGCGACCTAATTCTTTTTGCCCGTCGCCGATTGTTCTAGGCAAGCCGTCGCTCCAACCTAAACCAGGGTTGTGACAAGTAACGCAACTAATCCAATTGCTTCCTGATAATCTTGGGTCGAAGTAAAGAGCTTTCCCAAGTTTTTCTACCTCTTGAGACCAAGGGTTATCCGTGGGGTGTTTCATTTTAGGAAGTGGTTCATACAATGACTTAAGATTTTCAAAGTCCCCTGCTGCTCCAGAAAGTGGAAAGCAAAATATTAGAACTAGGAAAATAGGCCAAAAGATTCTTTTCATAACCGGCGCTCCAAACTTAAATTGCTCAAGACTATACCGTATCATTGTGGAAAGAAGTTGGTAAATCAATGATATCGTATTTTACAAATAGTTATCTTAAGTATTATTTAAACTTATTTTAAGTTAAAGCTTAAGATAGTTTTTTATATTCTTCTAAAATTTTTTCCACGTTATTATGTGAATTTACAGGCATACGAGCACCTAGCTGAGTGACCACCTGGCCTGCGCAATAAGAACCTATAATACCCGCTTCTTCTAGGCTATATTCGTTAAGAAGACTATATAATGCGCCAGCAGCATAGAGATCGCCTGCCCCTGTTGTATCCACTGGAGTAGTAAGAAATGGTTTAGTTTCGATTAAGTCCTGCTTTTTATTACTAACTAAAGAGCCTTTTTTGCTCATAGTTAAGAAAACAGTTTCGACATAATCTGATAATTTATTTGCGGCTAACAACGGGGTTGGTTCGCTTGTTAAGGCCTTAGCTTCAACTTCATTGCAAAACAATATATTAATATTTTCCTTTATAAATTGAGTCAAGCTCTCTTTAAATCCATCAACTACAAAAGCATCGCTTAATGTAAATGCAACTGGAATTTTGTTATCTTTGGCTATATTCGCCATCTTTATTGCGGCTGCTTGTGATTTTTTGCCCGTCCAAAGGTATCCTTCGATGTATATCATCTTAGCGGATTTAATAATTTCTTCATCAAGATTATCAGCTACTAATTCTGCTGAAACGCCAAGATGGGTTATCATAGTACGTTGAGAATCGGGGGTTATTAAAACTACTGAAGTTCCGGTTCCCTGAGTTCCCGCTTGAGGGCTAGGAAAACCAACTCCACAAACTTTCATATCGTTTGTATAATGTTTGCCATAATCATCGTCGGCGACTTTACCAATGTAATAAGTTCTCCCCCCTAATACGCTTATACCATGAATTGTATTGGCAGCAGACCCGCCAGAAGAAATTTTGATAGATTCTTTAGGGAGATTTTCCAAAATTTTAGATTGTGTTTGTGGATCTGCCAGTGTCATTGCGCCTTTAGCAAATCCAAGAGATTCGAGGAAGGCGTCTTCTACTTGTGTTTGAATGTCGACTAATGCATTGCCAACGCCTACTATGTCGTATGCCATTATATTCTTCCTAATGTTTAAGGTGTTCTGAAATTGGTTTTGAGTTTTCTCGTACCCAAAAAATTTGGAAAGGTAATTCTATTATAGAAAAGCTGGCTATTAAAAAATAAATAAGTCTCAAGCCAGCTCATAGAATAACTGAACCCTACGTTGTAAGCAAGAGATGTAGGGTTTAAGCTTGGGAGTCTATTTATTTTCCGATAAAATAGTACTGATTAAATCATGGTTTGAGAGAGGAGATGTTTTATTAATATATTAGCCACAAAATTTCAAGCGTTCAGCTATGCAATTTTTCCAAAAAATAAATTAGCCTGGGTGGCATTTATTCTATTTTCTTTGGGAGTCGTTGGTTCAGCTTTTGGCAATGAAGACAAAAAAAATCCAGATATTTTTAAGTTTAATAAAAAAATTAAAAAGATATTAAATCATTCGTGCCTTAAGAAAGGAAACTTTGGAGTAAAGTTTTATTCGCTTGATCGCCGAGAGGTTTTATTTCAGCATAAACAGAGCGATTTGTTTATCCCTGCTTCAAATGTCAAGTTGATTACAACTGCAGTTGCGCTAAAAGAGCTTGGACCTGATTACCGTTTTAAAACAGAACTATATTCGCTTGAGAATATCCAGGATGGGGTCTTAAAAGGTGATTTATACATCAAAGGGTTTGGAGACCCAAAGCTTGTTACGGAGCAACTGTGGCTTTTAGCGTCCGATTTAAAAAACTTTCCAGTAACAGAGATTCAAGGAAGTTTGATTGCTGACGAATCGTACTTTGATTTGGAAAGACGTATTAAAACCTGGAAAAAAAGCTTTGGATCAGAACCTTATAATGCTCCTTTGGGAGCTCTTTCCTTTAACTTCAATACAGTAAAGTTACTTGCTTCTGCGGGGAAGAAAGCGGGCGATAAGGTTGACGTCATTCTTGAGCCAGATTCTGATTATACAAAGTTGATCAACAGGTCGGTTACACGAAGGAGAGGCAGAAAATATCGTCTTATAGTTGACCGAACTGGAAAAAAGGGTGTGGACCAGATAA
Source organism: uncultured bacterium (assembly GCA_963932495.1). Classification (GTDB taxonomy): domain Bacteria; phylum Nitrospinota; class Nitrospinia; order Nitrospinales; family JAJDAT01; genus JAJDAT01. Next base: position 1,839 of record CAWVUN010000177.1, on the reverse strand, counting down.
AAGTTGCTGGGGGGCTTCGTAAAGGGACCAAGCTTGCAAAATATTATTTGAATATTTCTTATCCGGCAATTTATACAGCAAAAACGTTTAAAAGTTTTTTATCAAAAGTTGGTGTTACTCTTCGAGGAAAAACCAAAATAGGCGTTGTTCCAGATAAAGCCAAATTAATTGTTAAGCACCGATCTGAGCCGCTCAGCGTTATAATTAGAGGATTGAATAAATTTAGTAATAACTTTGTAGCTGAACAGCTTGTAAAGTCTATAGGGGCAGCTAATGAGGGTGTTCCAGGGACAACAAAAAAAGGCCTAAAAGCAATAAATCTATATTTAAAAAACCTTGGTTTTGAGGAAGGAAGCTACCATTTAGACGATGGGTCTGGGTTATCGCGAACAGATAGATTGACACCCGATATATTGATCGCAACGTTAGAAAACGTTTACGACAATTGGGAAACTTATCCAGAGTTTATTTCGTCTTTAGCAGTAATGGGTCAAGAAGGTTCTGTAAAAAAAAGATACTTTAATCATCCCAGGAAAGGGACTGTGCGGGTGAAAACAGGAACATTAGATTCTGTGAGTGCTCTCTCGGGATACTTTCAGACGTTAGATGGAGAACGTATGGCGTTTTCCATCATTATGAACGACCTTAAATGCCAAGCTTGGTCGGCGCAAAAAGTCCAGGATAAATTAGTTAAAGCAGGGTTGAATTTTAAACGAACATACTAGCTAAGATATCAACCGATATAATTAACGCCCAAACATTTTAGCATTTTCTTTTTTATCTTCCTCAATAATTTTTCCCCAATCTCTTTTTAATTCAGGCGCATTTAAAAACTCGTCATAAATTCCTTTAGCCAACTCAATTTTGGAAATCCCGTCAGGGGCAACTTGGATATCTAATTGAGCCAAAGCTAAATCGAATTCTTTGTCCAGCATTGTCCCAGGGTCAAATCCAAAATCTTTAGCCGTTTGCCTAATAACTCCAGGATCTACGCCAAATCGTTGAGCGACTTGGTTTAAATTGGTTTGTTTATAAGTATTATCAGGACCAATGCCTAAATGATAAGCGCAAAAAAGATCAAAAGGATTCAGTTTTGATGAGTTAGAGCTACTATTTGTTAGTGTTTGTACTCTGTCGTTGGTTCCTGATCTATGTTGAGAGTTTTGAGGACGGTCATCTCTTCTTACCGTTGATTTTTGTGGTTTTCCGTTATTCCAAGATCGTTGTTTTGGGTTTGTATTTCTAGGTTGCTCGGACCTTTGGTTTCTATTTTTATTATTCCCAGAGAAAGATTCTTGGCTATTTTGAGAATTATTTCTTTTAGAAAAACCGTTCGGGTTACGCTTGCCAACTGTTGGGAGATGGGATGTAAGGGTTTGGGAAGGAGCGTTCATCCAGATTTGTGTTGCTGTTTTAGCGTTTGCTCTTCTCCCAGCTTGGTTGTCAGGACTATTGTTACTAACACTATTTCCGGGTCGTTGATTATTTGGGGGACGAGGCGAGTTGCTGTTTGGACGTCCGTTTTGGTTTTGAAAAGGTTTTCCCTTTTTTGCCCGATAGGGTCTTTCGGTAGGTTTCAAGACGCTTTTCCTTTTAGTAAGGTTGGTATTAATTTCTGGAAAACTTTATATAGCAAAGAGCGGTCAAGCCTCCTTTGAATGAAAAAAAAATGATTCACCTGATATCGACTAGGAAATTAATTTTTCTAATTGATCCACCAAAGAAGAAAATGTTTGTAATGATTTATTAATTGGTTCAGGGCTAGTCATGTCAACACCTGCGCTCTTTAATTGATCAATAGGATATCCCTTATCAAAATTATTAATTATAATGCCTTTG
>CAWVUN010000176.1:0-4869 GCA_963932495.1 uncultured bacterium | reverse complement strand
CAGAAAGATCGGCATCCATTTGCTGTAAAGCATCTTGGGCATTTAACTTTAAATTACCAATTTCTGTTTCTAATCCGTCGACCGCTTGATCGATTAATCCCATTCCAAACCTCCCCGTCCCCATACGTAGACGTAAGCGATTCCTAAGATGAAAATAAAGAGAAGCATTTCAAAAAAGCCGAACAATTTCAGCTCGCCCAAAGCTACTGCCCAAGGGTACATAAACACAACTTCAATATCGAATATGATGAAAAGCATTGCGATTGTCGCAAACCGAACTGGGTAACGCCCTTTGGCTTCTTCGGAAGGAACCATTCCACACTCATAGGGCAGAACTTTAGCCTCAGTTGGTTTTTTCGGGCCAAGAATAGCGGACAAGAACAAAATCGCACAAACAATCGTGATGGCGACGATACAAAAAAATGCCACAAAAACGTACTCGGTCATGCTTCCCAAATCCCCTATTTATTTATGAAATAATGGCTTATTTATTCTATCACAGCCACAAAAACGCTTAAATAATAATGCATGAATGGGCGATTATAAATAGCCCCCTTTAGAGTGTCAATCAAAGAATGCATTCCAAAGATTTGACCCTTGATAAATTACTTGTAGATAATCGATGAGACATACATTTTTGGATGGAGTACGACGTTCTAAGGCTTTTAATTTAATACCCTTTTCTGTTTTGGTAACATTTTTGGTATTTTATTTCTAAAAAAAATTCCGTTTAGCTTTCTATCAAAATACCTTGTACTGTGAAGGGTCCAAGCTATAATTATACTTTTTTTTAACCTTACAAAACTTGAAACCTAAAAAAACAACTAAAATCAGTTAAAAACTTATCTCTATAAATCTGCCATTTTTTAAGTTCTTCCAAAAATCATTCAAAAAAAATAATTATCTCCAACTTTTCTGATGTTAGAAATAGGAACCTATGGTTTCGTAAAAATTCGACCCTATTATGGCTTTACAATCTGGAGCTATTGGACAAAACTTAAGAAAAGGGCCGGCTGACTCTGGCATTTCGCATGAACATATTCCAGATACAAGCGCAGATCTTTATGGAGCCAATATTCCAATTAACTCAAAAGGACTTAGAGGTCGAGAAATTAATTATCAAAGAACTACTGAAGTCAGAAGAATACTATTTCTAGGAGATTCTTTAACTTTAAGATAGGGAACCCCCTTTGAGTCTATTTTTACTAAACTCTTAGAAAAAAACTTGACGGATTTTATTGGAATCCAAACTGAAGTAATTAACACTGGAGCGGGTAATAGCAACTTAGAGCATGAATATACCTACTACAAGAATGAAGAGATTAAATATAATTCTGACTTAGTAATGCTCCTATATTTCATTAACGATGCTGAACCAACACCAAATCATAAAGATTCAATTCTAATGGAGAAGTCTATTTTCATTGTCTTTATGTGGGCTCAACTCAATAAAATATGGGCAAGGTTTAACCAGAAAAAAAGCTTTTTAAATTATTATTCAGACTTATATAAGTAGGGAAGCGAGAGTTGGGAGAACTAAAAAAGATCTTTATTAAATTTAAGAGATTTAACAAAAAAACAAACTATTATTTTTAGATTTGGACATCGATGTTGAGACCTTTTTGCCCGCTAACAATATTGGTAAACGCGGACTCTTTAAATTTTTCGGTCACTCGACCAAAGGAAGGTTCAGAACGAAAAGGACTCAGGTTCTGACCTGGCAAAGAAGCAGGACTTGACGCAGCCTGAGTTTGAACAGTTTGCTCTAACTGAGTTTTGGCTATCCGTTGGCTTTCGCTCTGGGATTCTTGAAGTTTTTGACTTCTTTGTTGATTGTCATTTAATCGACGAGCTCTTGCCAATTTGTACTCAATCTTCGCGATCTTGAGAGCCTAAAAGTCGGAGACCCAAAGATAGGCCAGGCGATTTCGCTCCTGCAAGGTTCTCTTGCCGCTTAAGAGCGTCAATTCCTCTAGCAAAAGAAACATTATTGGAAATTCCACCAGAAATTTCTGCCATACTATTTTTTCTCTTTTTTTCAAGGACTTACGCCATATTCCAAACGATTTAATTCAAAGTAAAACTAGGATTAATCCAGGTATCGGCAAAAAGCGGACTAATTTTAGAGACCTATTTTAATTTTTTTTAAGCTTTTAAATTGTTCATGATCAAATTCGTCGTAAAGCTAGCCTAAGAAAAAGAAAACAAAGTGAATCTTTTCAATGTTTTACTTGGATCTAGTAAGAAAATGTTTTATGGTGGTAAAGTAAGTTCCGATATATAGATATTAAGCTAAAATATTCATGGATGAATTTATGAGTTATCGATTATTTGCAAAAATTAGTGCCAAATTAACCATTTCTATTCTTTTTTGCTTAACTTGTTTTTCCAACGCCAACGCTCAACAAGATGTTTACCAAGGACACAATTTTGTTGTTGGAGTCTCTGGATGGTTTAGCTCAGGACAAACAGACTGGAATCATGACGCTTCTTCATCTTCGGCTCTATTAGGTAATCCTTCTTCAGAACTGACCTACGAAGACGTCGATAGCAATATTATCGAATTAACGGCAGAACTTAATATGCCAAATCGCTTCTTCGTCCGTGGCGACTTGGGTTTTGGAACTTTTGACGACGGTAGACTTATTGACGACGATTTCCTAACAACCGCTACTACTGGAGACTTTCTTGCTTCGCGCACATTTAGTGATATTGACGAAGATGGCCTTTGGTACTTCACCGCAGATTTTGGTTATACACTTTGGACAGATCCCTATGAAGGGAAGTCTACGATTCGGGCCTTTATCGGTTACCAACGGTGGGAAGAAGAATATTCCGCTAAAGGAATAACATACGAAACCTGCACCGTAGGAGGCACTCTATTAGGTATTTGTTCTCCTGCTGGCACAACTCTGGCTCTTGATCAAAAAGTCATTTCAAATAAAGTTGAATGGAACTCTGTCAGACTGGGAGTAGATGGAAAAATGACGTTATGGAACAGCTTAGGTTTAGAGTTTTCCGCAGTTTTCATCCCCTACGCTGATATGCACAACGAAGACATACATCATCTACGTACTGATTTAGCTCAACCAGGTTTTGTTATGGAAGGGACAGGAATTGGTTACAACTTTAAAATTGCCGCTAATTATGAGCTTTTACCGAATATTTTTATATCTGCCGGCTATCAATTCTGGAAAATTGAGAGCGATGGAGATATTGAAGTTCGAGGCGTTACTAGTACGACTGCATTCCCTCTAAATGACTTGGACAGCGAACGAGATGGGGCGACAGTCGGAATTTCCTTCCGGTATTAACTCCAATATTGGCCTTTCCACAAAGATAATTTTTTTCTCTCTCAGTTGCTGAATTCTTAAACTAATCCTTTACTTTTTCCGTCGCTTACATACAATAGCTTGTTTTAATAAACTCCTGGTAATGCCCTATGTTTAGATTAGCTAGTTTTCTTAAATATATAGGCTCTAGGAACTTCTCTTTATATTAGGACAAAAATATGGCGCGTCATGCCGCTGACGATATTACTTACATTCGTCGCTGGATTAAAAAGGGGTTAAGCAAAGACGGTAAAACTCTCGACTTTTCCAATAAAAAAATAACTGTAAAAGAGGCTATCGATTTCGCCGAGAATATTGAGCTTGAAGGGTTGGAAGTCCTTTTTTTGCATAACTGCCAGATTAAAGACGTTTGCCTTGAAGAAATGGCAGATTCCCCATTCTTTGCATCTATTAAAGAACTATGGCTTTACGATAATAGGATTCGAGACCTTGGTGCCGAATATTTAGCAGATTCGTCAAAATTAACCGACTTAAGATATTTGAGTCTATATACGAACAAAATTGGTCCCGAAGGAGCTGAAGCTTTGGCAAATTCGGAAAATTTATCCAATTTAAGAGTCTTGGATTTGTCGTTTAACCAGGTCGGCGATGCAGGCGCGATCGCTCTAGCAAATTCTCCTTATCTCAAAAAATTAGAAGATCTACGACTTGATTCCAACAAAATCGGACTTGAAGGCATGAAAGCATTTGCCGAAAGTTCACAATTAAAGAATTTAAAAAAACTACATCTTACATATAATCATCTCAACCCAAAGGGTATTGAGTTGATACATGGTTCAAAAATTCTCCAAAAACTAGAATTATTAGAAACCGACTTAAAGATTCCAAACGACTAGATTTATGAAAGCAGACAAAAGAGACCAGCACACAGTCAGCATAATCCGTGAGAGACTAATTCAAGGCGACCCTTTCATCGACCTAAGCTATGAACGGTTAGGCGATGTAGGTATTGCTTTTTTATCTAGGCAAGACCTATCGCACGTGATTGGATTAAATTTAAGTTGGAACGAGATCACCAGCATAGGGTTAAAAGCCTTTGCCGAAAATGCAAAAGCTTCAAACTTAAAAAAACTAAATTTAGATGCGAATAAAATAGGAAATTCTGGATGCGCGGCTTTGGCAAACTCCAGCAATTTACCATCGTTAAATTTTCTCAGCTTAGTTAAAAACTGGATCGGCGACGAGGGAGCCTTAGAGCTGGTCAAATCCTCTTCTCTGAAACAGCTAGAAATTCTTGAGCTTGAATTAAACCAAATCGGTAAAAAAAGAATCTCCAATTATCCAGACGGTACAGCTAACCTCAATCTCAGACGCCTAAACTTAAAACGAAACAAAATAACCGATGAGGTTCTAAAAAACTGGATTCAAACTGGCGCACTGACCCCTTTACATTCGCTTAACCTGGGATGGAATCTAATCAGTGATATAGGGGCAAAAGCTCTCTCAGTTACAGCAACAGTTAGCCAATTACGACAACTTTTTTATAAAATTCTGACATTTATTATATCTAAAACCA
>CAWVUN010000175.1:0-4873 GCA_963932495.1 uncultured bacterium | reverse complement strand
AGAGCAATCTTGATCGGGAACGATCATTTCTCCATTGCGCAAAATGGCACCTATAATTGCATCTTCTGGGAATTTAATTTTTTCTATTTTTTTATTTATTATGGACGATTTTGGGTTTGCGACAATTTCTAAAACCTCAGCTTCGTTTTCTATAAGCTTATAGACAGAGCGGACTTGTCCTCGTCGTAAATGTTTTAGAATCACGCCTACTGTGATTAATCTGGGGTTAATTGCGATGTCCATCCCTATAGAATCCAAAATTGGAATGTAATAAGGATCATTAGTTATTACTAACACTCGTTTGGCCCCTTGTTTTTTTGCCAAAAGAGCGGAAAGAATATTGTGTTCGTCGTCGTCAGTAAGAGCCATAAAGAAATCGGCATCTTGAATATTGATTTCGTTGAATAAGTCTGGATCGGTTCCGCTTCCGTGAAGAACAACGGTTTTAGACAGCTCGTCCACTGCTAAGTCAGCTTTTTCCATGGATGGCTCGATAATTGAAATGTCGTTAAAATCTTCTTCAAGTGCTTTTGCTAAGCTTATTGAAACCGAGTTAGCTCCGACAATTACAATTTTATCTAACTGTTCGACTTTTTTATTAAGCATGGGGAGAATGAGAGGCATAAACTCCTTTTGCAAGAGCATATAAATTTTGTCCCCGGAATGAATTTCGTCAGTTTCTTTTGGGATAATAATATTACCATCACGCACGATTGCAACGATTAAGAATGAATTAAACTCATTGACTGCTTTTAAGTTTTCAATTTTCTTTCCTGCTAAAGGAGCGTCTTCATGGACGTCAAAACCTCTCAGTAAGATTTCTCCATCCGCAAACTCAGCGGCATTAATAGCACCGGGTGTAGCAAGAATCTTTTGTATAAAATCGACAATAATATGACCAGGGTTAACGGCTTGGTCAATGAATAGTTCTTCGGGAGGGAAGACGGAGTTTTCTGAAGTAAACTCCATTGTGCGGAAGCGGGCAAAACGCTTTGTGACTTTAAATTTATCAGCCAACATACATGCAAAAAGGTTGATTTCGTCCTTATTAGTGACGGCAATCATCATTTCAGCTTGTTCAATTCCTGCTCGGACAAGAACGCTAGGAAAACAGGCATTCCCAAGTATGCTTAAAACATCAAGTTTTTCCGAAATCTGCTTTATCTTTTCAGAGTCTTCATCAACTATAGAAATGTTGTGACCCTCTTGAGTAAGCTCTTCAGCAAGATTAAAGCCGACTACTCCCGCTCCAACAATGACAATATTCATAACATTTGCCTGAAATGAAAAGTTAAGTCAACTCTTTGAAACGTGTCAATTGAATGTGGCTTAGAAGCCATTATAGAATTTAACGGGAATTTGTGAAGTTAGAGCTCTGTCTCATCCCTAAGTGTATTTCAAGATGTTATTATTTTAAAATTGTAATTTTAAAAAACACTTTATCTATTTGGATTGAGAAACTCTAAAAATTCGGATTGTTCGGAAAGCATTATCGTTGTTTCTGTTTTTAAGGAGTTTTTATACGCCTGCATAGATCGAATAAACTCGTAAAACTTGGGATCTCTTTGATAAGCTTCTGCGTATATTCTAGCGGCTTCTCCATCGCCTTCACCCTTAAGTGTCTTTTCTTTTTTGTAGGCATCGGCGAAAAGGATTACCTTTTCTTTATCGGTTGTTGCTCGAATTTTTCTGGCTTCTTCATCGCCTTCCGAACGGTATTCTTTAGCTATTCTTTCTCTTTCAGTTCGCATTCTGTCAAAAATTGAGTTGGCAATCTCTGGGGGTAAATCGGCTCTTTTGGTTCTAACATCAACAACTTCTATGCCATATTCACTTGCTTTTTCATTAGCTTTTTGGGTAACAACATCCATAATTTCTTCGCGGGTTTTCAAGATAATGTCAATTAAGTCATGTGTACCCATTTCTACGCGTAATTCTGAATATATGATGTCGTCTAAGCGGGATCGAGCCCCTCTTTGATCTCTAACCGTTTGGAGAAATTTTAAGGGATCGCTCACTCTCCACATGGAATAGCTATCTATCAACAAGTTTTTTTTATCTTTAGTGATCAACTCTGCTGGAGCTGAATCATTGGATAATAAGATGCTTGGAAAGTATTTTACCTGCTGAATAAATGGAATTTTAAAATGCAAGCCGGGCTCCGTTATAGTTGTAACAGGGCGCCCCATCTGGAGCAATATTGCGGTTTTAGTCATGTGAACTGTAAAAACCGAATAATATATTATTAAGATTAATGCCCCTAAGCCGGTCAATAGTGCTTTTTGTGCCATAGTTTTTATCCGAATTAATTTAAGCGATCATTAAATAATCGTTTTTATTTTCCTTGTAAAGCGGCAGGAGTTTGTCCCAAAGGTAAAATGGGTAGAACATTCCCTGTGTTTTGCCCAACGACAATTTTTTTCATGGTAGGTAGAATTTCTTCCATGGTTTCCAAATAAATCCTTTTTCTTGTAATATCTGGAGCCTTTCTATACTCATTAAATAACGCCAAAAAACCTTGAGTGTCTCCCTTAGCTCGTAGAATTTTTTCTTCCCTATAACCTTCAGCCTGACGAACGATTTGAGCAGACTTACCTCGAGTTTCGGGAATAACTGCTTTCCGATAACCTTGGGCTTGGTTGATCATTCTTTCTTTATCCTCACGCGCGCTAACAACATCCTTAAACGAAGCGGCAACCTGAGTAGGAGGATGCACATCTTGTAATTGGGTAGTAACGATTTGAACACCTGATTTGTATTTATCTAATAAGCTTTGTATTTGGACTTTAGCGAGAATCTGAATTTCACTTTTCCCTGTTGTTAAAGCTTCGTCAATATTCTTACTACCAACAATTCCACGAATAGCTGTTTCAGCAACGTTGCGAATCAGCTTTTGGCGAGTTTCTATATTAAATAGATAATCAGGAGCATTTCGAATTTGGTATTGGACTACTAAATCTATATCGACTATGTTTTGGTCGCCAGTCAACATAAGAGACTCTGCTGGAATATCTCGTACTTTTTGAGGGGGACCAGAGTTGAGAATTCTGAACCCAACCTCAATCCGTCTCACTTTTTTGACCTTTGGAGTACTTACGTGCTCAAAAGGCGACGGATATTTAAAATGTAAACCTGGACCGGTCAAGCGATCAAATTTCCCAAAACGGACGACAACTCCTTCTTCATCTGGCTGAACAGTATAAAAAACTCCGGGAACAAGCCAAACAGCAAGTAAAACTATTCCTAATCCAACAAAAGAAGAAGGTTTTAGGTTTGGAATTTTGAACTGAGGAATTTCCATTTGCGGCCCTCCCGATGGATTTTTCTTCGGGCCGCCTCCTGAACCTTCCCTAGGTCCTTTCGGATCGTGTAAATCATCCCAAGGCATAATGAACTTTCCTTAAATATTGTGAGGCTGGTACGCTAACAAACCGGCAAAATATTGTCAAACTTTTATGATCTTTAACTTTAAAGGAGAAAGGGTGACGTTTACTAAGAAAATATTTCAAATGGTAAATAAATCTACTTAAGAATAAAACGACAGAAAGACGAGTAGTAATTTTTTCCCATTCAAAAAATTGCACTCCAAATAATAAGATATTTTCAGACTCAAAGTTCTCTAGAAATTTTTGCCTTTGTGAAATTTTCAACACGTGAGTATCTAGTTAACGTTTTTTTGAGAACTTTGAAAGGAAGCCATTGTTGTAAGTGCTTCTTCATAAGATAAGCCCTTAAATTGGCATCCTAAAAAATAGGAATGATCAATTAGGGTATCGTCTTCGTTTAAACCTGTTGGGTCGGCCTCGTATAAATACTCGTATATTGGGTTTTCTACTGAAGTATAAAAAAGCTCTAATTCTTTATCAGTAATTGGCTGATTTGATATTGCCTTAATTACATCTTCTTCGATTCCAAAGTCTTCTTTAATTGAATGCAAAGCTTCATCTTTTGATGAACCATTTTTCATCAGATCGGTAAGAGTTTTCTCAATAGTTTGATTACGTCGGTTAAACATAAAATGGGTGTATTGAGTTTTACGTCCAAATAAAAAGTCTAAGTTAAAAAAATGAAGCTGTACCCAATCTTCAAAGTCGATTTCTGTATTTCTCGACACACCATAGTTTTCAGCTTTATCAGGGGCTTCTTTTAGTAAGCGGTTATATATTGTACAAAAGCACTCAACGCAATCGTAAACAATCGCCTGATAAAATGAGTTCATCCTATACCAGTTATTTGTAGAATTATGACCATTAATTAACTTACGTAGCATTAATAGGACCTTATCTGAATCTACAAACATATGAGATATAGGAAATGCCGATTCCAAATAGGCTTTGATTTTTCCTGCTTCTTTATCTTCGTCCATAGCCCTTTGTAAAATTTTTTTGGCGTGATCTAAAGAATGATAAACCAACATTTCATGGTTTATTCCTCTTTGATAATCCATATATTCTTTTAATTTAGAATCCTTAGATTCGTCAGGATGTATATGGTCGTTTTTTGTTATGTCTTTAGCAAAAGCTAGCATAATTAGTATGAAATCATTAAAAAAGTTTATTCTCTCTCGAATAGAATGTTATTTCAAGGGTTTTTAAATTTACTCTTAATATTCTATTTACTTTTGTAAGTTTCTCTCACGATTTTATGTTTGGGAATTTTTTTCCCAATATTGGAATTTTTTGGAAATTTAAATTTTTTTAAAGAGTATTTGTTTATTAAATTATTGAAATATTGTGTACTTTGTTGGTTTTCGGTTGAAGGTTTTTGCCGTTTTTAAAATGGAACGGAATTTTTATTCAAAGTTAGAGTTGAGAGCATGATAATTTTTCAATCGTGAATAGTACCATTTATCCAATCTTCAAATAGGAGTTTT
>CAWVUN010000174.1:0-4903 GCA_963932495.1 uncultured bacterium | reverse complement strand
CCCTCTCCCATTCATATTATTTCCTTTAATAGTTTTACGGAGCCTTCTTAAGATTTTTCCGCTAACAACTTTTTAATTTCCTTAACGCAGCTCATATTGATGGACTCTACAACTGAAAACTCAACACCAAATTCTTTTTCAATCTCCATGACCAACGACAAATGATTTATTGAGTCCCATTTATTGACACTCTCCACGGATAACTCCTCTGTAAATTCTTCAACACCAAAAAGCGATTTAAATATTTTTGCTAATTTATTGTCCATATTTAGTTGCGGAAAATTTAATACTAAGCTCTTCAGTAATCGTTATGGGTATTTTCAGAAAAATACAGGGAAGAAATTGCCCGTTAGCGCAATTCAGATGAAAACGGTTTCATGTTATCATATGCCCTATCTTGCTGACAAGAACACATAAATTCACTGGGATAAATTATGACAAGTTCGTTGAAGGTTTGTTCACTATTAAGCCATGACCTTAATCATCAAACCTCAAAGCTTATTTACAAAGCGCTTCCAACATTTTACGATTTATTACCTGTTTCCGAAGACGAGCGGGCCAACTTAATAGAATCTCAACTAAGCTCCGAAAGCACAGAGCTATCCAACACCAAAGCCTTCATAAAAAAGGATAAAATTCTGGGGGTCTTTACCGCTTTCCCATCCAAGCAATTAAAGGCTCTGCAGATGGGCAGCGCAATAAATTTTTTAAAAAATTTGCCACCTGATAGTAAAAATGACTATCTAAAAGACTTAAAGAAATACTCAACAAAAGTCGGGGAAGCTCCAGAAAACAGTTATTACTTATCGCGTATTTCAGTCGCGGAAAAAGAGATGGGTGCCGATTTGGCTTCTTCCCTTTTAGAACAGTTTTTTCTTGATGGAAAGGGTTTCGATCTTTTTGGATTGCATGTGCATAAAGAAAATCACAGAGCAATTCGTTTTTTTCAAAAAAGTGGCTTCAAACGATCAGAAAGTCCAGGTGAAGAATTCAACATAATGATACGTCAAACTTGAAAGTCCGCCAAAAACACTCTTGCGCTAGCAGCTCTGGAAGACTTCATACCTCCTCATTTTTTTTCCATTCATAAGCTAATCCTTTAAGCTCTTTATGGTTCACCTTTCCTGCAACATTCATTGGAAATGGATCTATAAAAAACACTTTTTCAGGCACCATATAATCGGGCAAACGTTTTTTGCAATATTGGATAATTTCCATTTCTCCCTTAGAACTATGATTCACAAAAGCCACCGTACCCAAAATCCCCTCATTAATTTTTGCTGGAATTTCAACGACCGCGACAAATTCAGTTTCCGCAATTTTTTTTATCCATGTTTCGATTTCGGATAATTCCGCACGAAAACCACGAATCTTGACTTGTCGGTCTGCTCGCCCATGAAAAATTAGGCCTTTTGTCTCGTCCCAATGAACTAAGTCTCCCGTTCGATACCAAATGATATCTGGATTTCGATGCGGTAATGGAATGAATTTTTTACGAGTAAGTGCTTCATCCCTATAATATCCATGGGTGACTTGCGAGCCAGATAAACACAATTCACCCGTTTCATTTTTTTTGACCGGAAGCAAATCTTGATCGACAACGCAAACCAATTGCTCCTTAAATGGCCATCCGATTGGAGCCATTTCCTCGAAACTGTCTTTATTTCCACCTTTTTCATATTTAAATGCCGTAAGCGCAATGGTAGCCTCTGTAGGACCGTATAAATTCAACAAAATTGAATTGGGTGCAGCTTTTGACCAGCTTTCTACTAACGATACGGTTAACGCCTCGCCAATAAAAAGACTATACCGCAAGCTAGAAAACGAATTGGGTCTCGCCTTTAATAAGGCGGCAGTGTTTGGAACGGAAAACCAAGCCGTCAACCCCAGTTCGCTAACCAACCGGCCTGCTAAAGAGGCTGATTGAGATGGCAAAGAAAATAAAGCCGCTCCAACTTGCCAACAAAAAAACATATCATGAACAGAAGGATCAAAGGTATGATCAAATAACTGCGTGCATTTATCGTCAGGAGTTATTTCTATTAAATCTCCAACATTTTTCAGGTAACTTAATAAGTTGCCATGAGTTACCAACACGCTTTTAGGATTTCCGGTACTCCCGGAAGTGAAAAGATTATAAGCTCCAGACTCTGAGATCAAATTAGAATGAGGAGAAGCCGTTTTGGATTCAACTAGATCTTTAGAACAAAAAAACCGGTGTTGAGGGAAATCAGAAATCCAATTGGGTAAATCGTCATTTTCTGGAAAAACAACAACTATGCGTTGATAAAACTGAGACAACACGTCTCTGGCGATATCGCAAAATTCCGTCTCCACAATTAAGCCTTTAGCTTCTACCTTCCTACACATGAAGATGTTTCTTTCCACAGGAAACCGCGGGCTGAGAGGCATATAAATCATACCGACTAAAAGTCCCGCAATGATCCCGCAATAAGAGCCCAAACCTTTGTTCCCTAAAATTGCTAGATGCTCCCCAAAGAAGTCGCCTTCATTATTGGAAAATGCAGAGGCAATCTTTAGAGATCGTTGGCGCAGGTCAGCGTAGTTATATTCATTTCCTTTTACCCAAAGGGCTAAATTATCCGGAAACCGGTCGGCACTATCCCAAAATATATTAGCTGCGCTTTTTTTTGCTTCCATTTTTATTTTATCGATCTCCATTAAAATTGAAAATAAATAAAAACACGCTGTTCGTTCGCCGGAAAAAGAAAAATTAACAAAAACATACTAACTATAAAAAAATATGACAAGACAGTACCATGTTCAAAAATAAATCGATCTTTTTCTTTTTTATATAACATAAATTGAAATAACGTCACCCCGATAAAACACGATAGGATAAAAGAAAAATCAATATCCTTATTAATAAAGTCTGCTTGCAAGTAAAGAACTTTTGCGTAAATTTGACTGGCGATAGTTAAGTTCTCAGCTCTGAATAGAACCATCGCTAAAATAACAAAAAGTAGAGTGGCTGCCCATTTAAAATATTTTAAAGCTGGCCGTGGTTGAGTCCATCGAGTTCCCAAGTTTTGATTTAAGAGATGACTCAAAAAGATCCCGACTCCATGAACAAAACCAAACAAAACATAGGTCCACCTAGGTCCATGCCAAATCCCAATGAGCAACATAGTGACCATAAAATTGAATCCGACACGAATAGAGCTGTCCCTTGCCACATTTTTTAAGAACTTAAACCTTGCGAACTGTAACGGGGAAAAAACGTAATCTCGAAACCAAGCAGACAAAGAGATATGCCACCGTTGCCAGAAATCTATTATGTCGGTCGCTATGTAGGGCGACTTAAAATTAATGGGCAATTCATACCCCAAGACCAAAGCAACGCCAATTGCCGCTTCCGTGTAACCGGCAATATCACAAAAAACCTGAGCAGTGAATCCTAAAATCGCAAACCAAACAGACAAATTTGAATAATAAGTCGGACTTTCAAATATAGGGTCGATGATCAATCCAATTTTATCGGCGATAACAATTTTAAGAAAAAGTCCAAATAAGAAAATTTGTAACCCCTTAAAAAAGTTATCAATTGATATTTTTTTCGGTATCAACAATTGAGGGAGAAAATGGCTAGCTCTTACAATAGGACCGGCAATCAACTGTGGGAAAAATGCGATGAATAACGCCAAGTCAAAAAAACTTTTAGTCGGTTTGGTTTTTTGAAAATAAATATCTAGCGGATAGCTCATCGCTTGAAATGTGTAAAAAGATATTCCCACCGGAAGTATGATATTCAAATACGCAATACTAAGGTCGAAGGATCTGAGAACTTGGTTAGCCGATTCTATAAAAAAATTACTATATTTAAATAAACCCAAAATAATGAGGTTGATCAGGATCGCAATGATCAGATATCTTTTTTTCCGCTTAGGATCTTCATTTAGAAAAATTCTATCACCTGCCCAAAAAGCGATGACGCTGGATAAAACTATCAACGACAGA
This sequence comes from uncultured bacterium, assembly GCA_963932495.1. Classification (GTDB taxonomy): domain Bacteria; phylum Nitrospinota; class Nitrospinia; order Nitrospinales; family JAJDAT01; genus JAJDAT01. The sequence continues at coordinate 925 of CAWVUN010000174.1, read as the reverse complement.
AAACGATAATCCCAATACCCGTAGAAAAAATAGCTAGCTCCCAGTAAAAGCAATTTGTTTATTTTGAAAAATAAATCCGGTTTTTGTAACGAATTGGAAATCGCGTTTAACAATAAGAGGGCTGTATATACAATTATGAAAAAATAGAAAAAGGCGAGACTATAAAATACCATACACAATTAATTCCAAAAAAATGATTACGAAAATCTATTTCTGTTCAGGAATAATGAATAAAAAAAATTTTAGGACACCATCAAGATTATTATGGATTAACTAGTCTTTTGACATGGGCTAAACTTTGCCTGAGATCGACAAAATAAAAATTTAATGGCAACGATTTCTTAAACACCTTTTTGATCTTTAGTGAACTCGCGACTGTTTGTTAAGAAATCTGTTTAAGTATAGTAACTTGAAATTGGAGGGACCTATTTAGCAAGAAGACTTTGAATTGAACTCTATCCATCAACAAATACGTTTATACGTTAACTCAAGAAAAAAGATAACATTCTTGAGTTAGAAAATCCATAACAAATGGAGTGTTCCTCTAAGGATTTTTTTGAGAAAAAGTCCTTGTAATACTTTTCGGTAAATTCCTCTAAAAGCCTCATTAATTGACAAAACAAATCCGAAATGTCAAAATCTAATCAGTAGAAATTGAATTACAAACTCTCTCCAGTTTAACAGAAATAGTTAATAAAGATTATCTCCTTATCGTAACATTTGGCGAACCCCTTTCGTTAGAATAGTAAACACTCGTCAAATAATAAATCAGCATCAAGCGAAAACTTTCATGCCTTCTGGCCTTAAAACAAAAAGCTCAATTCCTAAACATTTATTGGCGATATTTATAGCTTGCACGCTAGTGGTTTTTGCTTTTGAGATCTTTCTTCAAACTTTTCACCCCAATAAAATTTCATCAGACCTT
>CAWVUN010000173.1:0-4926 GCA_963932495.1 uncultured bacterium | reverse complement strand
GAAGAGCTAAAAAATATTTTGAAAGACGACCTTGAAGAATTGAAATTTATTTTTATTGTTTCCAAAGTTGATATCGTGGACAATTTAAATGAAGAGTCCGTTTATTCCAGCGATAAAATCGATGGTTTGAAAGTGTTTGTTGCCGCAGCGCCGGGCGATAAATGCGAACGCTGTTGGAATTATTTTGAACCCTATAACAATCGACCCGAACACCTTGGAATTTGCTCGCGATGTTCGGAAAATCTTGTCTCCGTTAAGGCTTAGCGTTTTTTGAAAAATAAGTATCTTATTCTATTCCTCATTTCCAATTTTTTTATAATTTTGGATCAAGTTACGAAGTACATGGTAGCTTCCCATATACCTCTTCATTTCTCGGTTCGCGTTGTAGATGGGCTTTTTAATCTGACCCATATTAGGAATCCGGGGGTGGCTTTTGGATTGTTTGCTCAAAGCTCTGTGGAATATAAGGTTTATTTTTTTATTGCGATTTCTTCGGTTGCCATTGGAGCTATCTTAGTTATTTTTCATCAGACTCCGAGCACAAAAAAAGCGGCTCTTTATGGTTTGATTTTAATTTTCAGCGGTGCTATAGGAAATTTAATCGATCGTGTAATCTATAAAGAGGTCATCGATTTTTTAGATTTTTTTTATAGAGGACATCATTGGCCTGCTTTCAATGTTGCCGATTCCTGCATTACGATAGGCGTTGCTTATATGTTTTACGATTTATTCCAACCGGAAAAAAAGCAAGACTCAATCACTACTTTCGAAAATTAATTTTGGAAGGAAGCATACCAAGCGAATTTGGATTTAAGCTATGTATCCTATTTTATTAGAGCTAGGCCCCTTAAAAATATTTACATATGGTTTGTTAGTTGCGACAGGGTTTTTTATCGCGATTCTCTTAGCGTCAAAGCAGGGAGAAAAAGAGGGAATGGATCCGCAAGTCATCATGGATTTGTGTTTTTATATTTTGCTTTCGGCGATTATTGGAGCCCGGGTTCTTTATGTAGTCGTAGAATATAAATACTTCGTCGACCATCCTTTAGATATTTTTAAGGTGTGGAAAGGCGGTTTGGTTTTTTATGGAGGTCTAGTTTTAGGGGTTATTGTGGCTATGCGTATAGCCATTTCAAAAAAGCTGCCAATTTGGAAAACGGCGGATATCCTTGCGCCATCTATAGCGATAGGGCAGGCTATAGGGCGTTGGGGATGTTTGTTTGCTGGGTGTTGTTATGGCACCAAAACCGATTTGCCTTGGGGAATTACCTTTTCTGATCCTAAATCGTTGGCTCCCTTAAATGTTGCTTTACATCCCACCCAAATATATCTTTCTCTGAATGCCATTTTGATTTTTGGAATTTTAGTCTGGTTTCGCAAAAGAAAAAAGTTTGACGGACAACTATTTTGCTTGTATGGCATTTTGTATTCGATTGGCCGGTTTATTATTGAATACTTCCGAAGCGACGACCGGGGTTTTGCGCTAGATGGAATGCTTTCAACATCTCAATTCATTGGGATATTTACGTTAGCCATTTCCCTATTCATATTTTTTAGATTAAAAAAACATCCTCCTATAAAATCTCAAAAAGCATGAGTTTAACAGGAAAGCGACTCGTTGGTTAAGCTTGCCGCGAGGCATTGGCTTTTCGCTGGGTCTTGAGGCGTTTTGATAACTTTCGATATGTCGTACCCTTTTTGCTCAATAACTTTTAGAACCTCTTGATAAGTATTTACGTCCATCTCAGGCGTTTGGTTTAAAATCCAAAGGTTTTCCCTGTCCGGCTCTCCTACCACGATATTACTGTAATCTGGTGCGGTATGAATTATCCAGTAATTCAGATTGAAAGGCCATATAAACTGGACTTTTAATTTAGCCTTAGTTGTTTGGTCTACAACCCATCCCTTACCAGTTATTTTAGCGGTCTCTCCACTAAAACTTCCTTTTCTGCAGAGATTAGTGACTCCAATATCTCCGTCTTCTTTTAGGTCGTATTTAGCGATTACTCCGTAGCAATCGTCTTCAAAATACCAGGGAGTTCGAGCAATTTCATACCAGGTTCCCTGAAATTTATTTAAATCAAGAAATGGAACGACAGATAATTCATTGTTAGATTTGGCTTCGTCGGAGATTGCGTTTGAAGCTAAAAGGAAAAATTGGAAGAAAGATAATAGGAAAACGGTTGTTAAAATTTTAAGTAGTTTCATTCAACATCTCCAGTGGTTCATATAGTTTGAGGACCTAGTATAATGTATAGAAATGATAGGTTCCAAAAAAAATATAGCCTAGAGTTTCTCAAAGAATAACCGTACCGCGTTAACTCAGAATTTATGAATTGTATTGAGTTTTTGTTTGTTTGACTATTTATTTAGTAGGTTTTTGGAGTGCGACGACTTCTAGTTTTTAATCAACTTCCATTGCTATCCTGTTTTCTTCTAGCTACAATTAGTTTTTATTTCTTCATTCCTAGGTGGGGCATGTTTCAAAATTGGGAAACATTCATTGGTTTGATCATTGCTTTAGCAGTAGTTCTCCCCATTATATTTAAAAAGTATTATTGAACTGTTTGATCCAAGAGGAATTTCGTTTTTAATTAGGTAGTCACTCATATGTTAAAAGGTTTCTAATTGCAAAAATATCTATTTTTTTTAGTCGCGATATGCGTCTATTATAGAAATAGCCAACTATCGAATAATAAAATTACCGGACTATGACAGATTCAAAATTAGTATCTCAAATCGCTTCTGAAGCGAAAGCCGCGTCGCTTATATTGGCAGGACTTTCCACTCAAACCAAAAATGCAGCCTTATTAGAAATGGCTTCGGCTTTAGAAGCTAATACGAGTTCTATTCTAGAAGCTAACCATTCCGATGTCGTTCAAGCTGAAAAAGACAACCTTGCTAAACCGCTATTGGCGCGACTTGCTCTCAGCGGCTCCAAAGTTGCGGATATGGCAAAAGGCATCCGCAGTGTTGCTGCTTTACCCGATCCAGTAGGTCAAAAATTGTTAAGTATGGAAATGGACAAGGGCCTGACTTTGTTTCAAGTTTCTTGCCCTATTGGTGTCATTGGAGCTATTTTTGAATCGCGTCCGGATGCTGTTCCGCAAATTTCGGCACTTTGTTTAAAGTCGGGTAATGCTGTTGTTTTGAAAGGCGGCATGGAAGCGCAAAATTCTAATAAGCTGATTGTTTCGCTATTAGTCCAAGGTATTGAAAAAGTTTCGGGAGTTCCTTCCGCTTCCGTTCATATGATTGAAACACGATCTCAAGTTTCCGAACTTTTAAATGAAGAAGATAATATTCAACTGATTGTGCCTAGAGGGAGTAACGAGTTTGTTCGTTATATTCAGGATAATACAAAAATTCCTGTTTTAGGTCATTCAGAGGGAATTTGCCATGTTTATATTGATGAAAATGCCGACCCGGGAATGGCGATTAAAATCGCTTTGGATTCAAAGTTGCAATATCCTGCTGCTTGCAATGCGATGGAAACGTTGCTGATTCATGAAGCCGTTGCTCCGAAAGTTTTACCTGAGTTAACGGAAAAGTTTTCTGCGGAAAATGTTGAGTTAGTTGGGTGTATTAGAACCCAAGCATTAGTTCCTCAAATAAAAAAAGCGGATGATAGCGATTGGGACACCGAATATACCGATTTAAAACTATCAATTAAGATGGTTTCAAGTTTTGAAAAAGCTGTCTCCCATATTAATAAGCATGGGTCGGGACACACGGATGTCATTGTGACAGTGGGTAATACTCTTGCTGAACGGTTCCAAAATGAAGTGGACTCAGCAAGCGTCATGGTGAACGCATCCACCCGTTTTGCGGATGGTTTTCGTTTTGGGTTGGGTGCGGAAATAGGGATTAGCACCAACAAAACCCATGCGCGTGGGCCTGTTGGGCTTGAAGGATTGGTAATTTATAAATATAAAATAAATGGAAACGGGCAAACCGTCTCAGAATACTCTGGTGATGGAGCCCGAGAATTTACGCATAAGATTATTAACTAAGTTTTTGCTAGTCATCGTTTGTTGTTTCTAATGGAACTGCTAACTTGAAGCCCAAAGGAGGGTTTTTGTCCTTTTTCTGCTTCCGTTCTTTTTTATCGAGCTTACACCCTATGGTAACAATTTTATCAATTGGAACGTGGTACTCGTATTTTTCGCCGATTAAATAAACAAAACCGTCTTCAATGGCCTCGACGGTCCCTTCCATTTGCTTCTCGCGAATGATGATTTGGACCTCTTTTTTATTTTGAAGATATTTTTCTAGGATTTTTTGCATTAATTCCTCAAACTGTAGGGAGTTTAAAAAGATTATTATATAGAATGATAGCTTAAGTTGTAAAAATTTATATCCCCAAGTGAGGTTTATTCACCGAAGCTATCCACATTATTTTAAATAAAACTTAATTTAAGAGCAATGCACACATTGTCCATGTGCTTACGACAGATTTGCTCATCTGAGAATTGTTACTTGCAAAACTAGTTTCTTAATGGAATCTCAAAAGAACTCCATCACTTCAGCCGACCTACCTAGCGAATTGTCTTTGGGCAAGTCGTCCGACTTACAGTCTGATTTACCATCGCCTACATTAAAGAGTTGGATTATTTTTTGGGTTATGTTTGCTTTAACGGTGGGGTCTACCTATTTAGCTGGAGGCTGGTTATTTTCCCTGAGTTTGATTACCATTTTGGGTTGTCACGAGTTTGGACATTATTTCGCTAGCCAGAAGAATAAAGTTCGCGCAACTCTGCCTTTTTTCATCCCAGCACCTCCGGTTTTCATAGCGGGAACGTTTGGCGCTTTCATGCATATTAAAGATCCTATCCCCAATCGAAGAGTATTGTTGGAAATTGGCGTTGCCGGTCCTATTGCAGGATTTATTGTGGCTATTCCAACCTTAATGATTGGATTATATTT
>CAWVUN010000172.1:0-4960 GCA_963932495.1 uncultured bacterium | reverse complement strand
CTATCAAAACTGCAATCATTATTACTACGGGGTGCAACCCGATTTGCTCCCCCACAACTCGTGGAGTAATTACCATTCCTTCCAATGCCTGAACAGCTATAAAGACAAAAGCAACCCCTACCAGGGGAGTCATTTCTTGATATTGCAGTAAAGTTAATATAAACGCTGGCACAAAACCAAAAACTGCTCCAGCATAAGGGATGAGGTTAGCATAACCAGCCAAAACGCCTATAAATAGGCTTAAAGGCGTCCCTACCATAAATAGCCCCAGGCTATATAGTACTGCCATAAGACTAGCCACCATTAATTGACCTCTTACAAATTTGGACAATACTTCATTAATTTCAATACCAATCTCTTTAATGTGTTCACGGTTTTTTGGAGGCACAAGGTCTAAGGTTTTTGCAATAATCAAATCGAAGTCCCGCAACAAATAAAACATAGCAACAGGCACTATAATTAAATTGACAGCTACCAATAAAATATTTATAAAACCTGAAAACGATTCCCAAAGAATAGACGTAGCTGAAGAAAAAACTTTCACTGGAATCTCGCCTAATTTTTTTAAGTTTCCTTGAACAATCTCCCTAGTTTTTTCTGGGTCAAGCGAAGAAATTTTTTCGATGATGGGATTGACCCAATTTTGAATGGTACCGATATAGTCAGGAAGATGTTGTGCGAGTTTTTCAACTTGGATATGCATTAGTGGCATGAGTACAGCAAAACCCAAAATTAAAAACCCGAAAAAACTAGTTAACAAAAAAATGATAGCTGTTGTTCTGCCCAATTTATGCTCCTGTAATCTATCAACTATTGGATCCATTAAATAAGCAAGCCCAAACGCAATAAAAAATGGCGTTACCACCCGTCTAGTCAAAAAAAGCAAAATAGCTATCAAAAAAATCACCGCTACAAAAACCCAAGCACTAGATCTTTTTTTTTCATTTTCCAATTAGAGATCTCCAAATATAGAGGGGACGCCCGAAGAAGAAGCCGGTCGAACTGACTGTTCAGTAGAGTTTTCCGTTGACTTACCCCCAGAAGACCCCATTTTATTTACTACCAACGAAGACCGAGTCTTTGGGGCCCAAAACTGCTGAACAGAACTTATAAAAAATTTACTTATTTTTGAAGTCGCTTTTTCAAAAGCAGACAATTCTCCACGAATCGAATCTTGCTCCAAAGCAGTAGCAAATTCACTTCTAGCAGCAATTAAAGAACCGCGGGATGACGAAATAGCCTTCAAGTTAACGCTAGCTTGAATTCCGTCTTCTCCTCTTTGAGCCGTTGATGAAATTGCTTTTCCTATAATAACAACATCTGCTCCTACCCTATAACCCACTTCCACAGCAGAAGCGATATCCCCTTCAGCAGCACTTTGGGCAGATCCTTCTGAAATAAGGTCTCTGATCGAATTTCGACTTATTGTCTGAATACCTGCAGCTTGAAAATCTCTAATTAAAGCCGTTTCCGACATTGGGGTAGAGTCCCAAAACGAAATTTGCTTGAAGGATATACCCGTTTCCATAATTAGAATAACAACCGCTCTATCATCTGCTGGAGTTTGTAAAACGCCTAAAGAACGTAGGTTCTTTTTCAATTCTCGAGAATACACTTCAACTTCTAAACGGACTTCTGCCAACATCAATGACAAGTTATCAAAGGAACTCAAAAAACGATAACCTTTCACGTATTTTTCCGAACGCGATATGATATTTCTTATAATTTTTTTATTAGAATGGTCAGTTTCCTCGCCAAGTATTGATTCTATTGCATTACCTACTGCAATTTTCATCGCCGACTTTACAGCTTTTTTCCTTGCAGTAACAAAATCAGTGTTTACCGCTTTTGCTTCTGCCGAAACCTCATAAAAAAGAGGTGAACGTGAGATTTTTTTATCCTCAACTAAAAATTTAGAAGATTGAGCTAAAGCTAGTGAAGGAATTAAAATACCTAAAGATGATAAAACGCCTAAACCACAATATAAATACAAGAAATAAAAAAATACTCGAGAAACTTTTGGAAAAAATACGAGGCTATGGGATTGACTCATTCGTCCAACTTTTTAAACAGGTGAGATAGAACTGTTGTTCTTGCGTGCTTTTGCAACCAAACGCTGTAAGTTTTCTATCTCCTTTCGCGTCAAATGACGATAATCGCCAGGTTCTAAGCCGTTTAAATTTATAAACGCGAAATGGGTTCTTTTAAGCTTAATAACTGGATGCCTTACAATCTCACATACTCTTTTTATATGACGATTTTTCCCTTCATACAGGGTTAAATTCAAAAAGCAATTTCTCCCACTAATACGCCAGATGTCTGCATCTAAGGGCATCGTAGGGTCGCTGTCAAGATTAAGGCCACTTTTTAACCTATTCAACGTTTTTTGCTCTGGAACCCCTCTAACTTTTGCTCGGTAAGTTCTAGGAATTCGGTTTCCAGGGGTTAATAGATCTTTTGATAATTGCCCATCATTCGTCAAAAGTAGAATTCCCTGCGTATTAAAATCTAATCGACCTACTGGATAAATTTTCGTTTGAATTTTTTTAAAATAATCCATCACCGTGGGTCGTTGCCCATCATCTTTTAATGTAGTCAAACAATTTGTCGGCTTAAAAAAAGCAAGGTACATTTTATCAGTTTGTGGAGGGATGACTTTACCGCGAACTTTAATAGAATCCACTTCAGGGTCGGCAGAAGCACCTAGCTGAGTTATAGTTCTCCCGTTAACCATAACTTTACCGTCAGAGATCCATCGCTCAGCTTCTCTTCTGGAAGCTAAACCAGCTCCGGCAATTATTTTTTGTAATCGAGTTTTCATACTCAAAAATTAATTCGAAAAAATAGTTTTTGTATTTTTGTCTCAAATTTCGTCTACGACAGACTTATTTGGTTTCTAGTTCCGCTTTCGAATTTTCATTCAATCCTTCTTCTTCAAGAGAACCTTTTTCGGATTCAATATCTCCACTTATTTCATCAATCGGCAATGCTTCAGAAGATCTGTCCTCTCTAATCTCCTCATGCAAATCACTACCAATCTCGCTAGCACTTTTTTCTTCTAATGTACCGGAGTCAGCGAGTTTTTCCGAATCTTCATTTTCAAACTCTGGAGAACTATCCATAATTGGATCCTCAAAAATCAAACGAGTTTGCTTTTCAGAACCTTCCCCTAAATTTCCAGTTAGTTCAGCTTCTTTTAAATCATCGAGCGTCGGTAAATCACCTAAATCTTTTAATCCAAAATATTCAAGAAATTTCAGAGTTGTCTTATACATCATTGGGCGTCCCAAAACCTGTTTTCTTCCTGCAGGAGCCACAATTTTCTTATCAAGCAAAGTTCTCACAACACCAGCAGAATCAACTCCTCTAATTTCTTCTAATTCCGTTCGCGTAATAGGTTGTTTGTAAGCAATAATCGATAAAGTATCTAATGCTGGTTGAGATAACTTTGAGGTTTTGTCTGCTCGATAAAACTTCTTTATCCATTCCGAAAACTCTCCTCTAGTAGCTAATAGGAAACCTTCTGCTACTTCTATAATTTGGAGATTACGATCGCTATAATCACCTTTTAATTCCTCCAAAATAGATTCAAATTCGGAACTAGGCATTTCGTTAATCACTGTAGCCGCCAATCGTTCGGAGGTTACAGGTTCGTCTGCTGCTAACAATATATTTTCTACAATCGCTTTAATTTCACTACGTTCCACAGACTCACCTAAATTAACTTACTTAACTTTCAAAATAGAACTTTAAAACGTTTTCCGCAAGAAAAACAAATCAATAAACAAAGAGCCCAAAAGTATTCACGGAAAGAAACTCATGGGAATTAAACTTTTCTGAGTGGGATTCTATAACTAACGACAATACTTTTTTGGACTAAGACTGTCTAATCAAACTTGTTAACTCAAAAATAATTTAAAACATCTTTAGTTCTTAAAAAACTTACTTAGGGTTAACTTTTGGGCATGATAATTAGACTGAATATCTTTACCATAAATTTTCCTTGGTGTTTCTATCACTTTTTCAAACTTAAGCCGACAAAAGGTTTGACCGTCTTCTACCAAGAACGGTACATCATGGGGTCGAACCTCCATGACGGCACGAGTACCCTGATTTTTCAGCGATTTGCCGCCATGCCACCCAAAACCAGGGTCAAAAAACCCAGCGTAATGAGTTCTTAGCTCCCCACTGTTAGGCTCGTAGGCTGCCATTTCAGCCAATAAGTGAGGCCAAATACAAATTTTCTCTTTTGACATCATAATATAGAAACTTTCGGGTTCTAAAATTAACCTTTTCTTTTTTTGCTTATAAATAGGTTCCCAGAAATCTGAAGCGTCGTAGTAATGGACCTTGGATAAATCGATGACTGCACTGTTCGACTTAGCTTTAAATGCAATAGGTTCTCTTCCTTTTGAAGACAAATCAATTCCAACATACAACCCATCATCCACAAAAACTTCCTGAAGAGGTAGCGGTTTACCTGAAGCGTCAAATAAAATCGGCTGTTTAAGATAATGATTTTTTAAAACTTTATCAGAAATATCCGGGTTTTTGGTAATTAGTCGCAGTTGATTCAAAGTCAAGCCTTTGCAAACTCGAACAGGGAATGATCGGGCGATAACTTCTAAATAAAGTTTTCCTTTATACCCTGGGACAATCTCGTCAAATCGATGTCCATAATCCGTGATTACCCGGGTGAACATATCCAATCTCCCAATAGAGCTTTTTGGGTTCGTTCTCCCATACAGATAACTAGGTAATTCTAACTCTTCCATCAGCGGTATTAGATAGATTGCTCCTCTTTCCAAAATCCCACCATCCCTTAAATCAACGGGATACATAGTTAAATCTTTTAACTTAGATTCAACTGTGCCTGTTTCAGGAAGAAAACTACATTGGACACGGTACGCCTTTTCTCCCAAACGTAAGTCTAAACTACCAGGCTGGAATTGAGATTCGA
>CAWVUN010000171.1:0-4962 GCA_963932495.1 uncultured bacterium | reverse complement strand
CCCATTTAGTGAATGATTATAATTTTCCAACGCTTCTTCTTCATGACCGATATTTTCCAGAGTTTTTGCGAGATTGTAATAAGCTTCAGAAAATTGAGGTTCTAGTTCAATGGCTTGCCTATAATGATGAATTGCGTTTTTTTCACGGCCTATTTTCCCTAGAGAATTGGCAAGGTTGAAATGACCTTCAGAAAATGAAGGGTTTATTCGGATAGTCTTCGAAAAGGCATTGAGAGCGGCTTTGTCGTCTCCGGTTTCTTCTAATGCAATTCCAAGATTGTTAAAACCTTCGTAATAATTGGGGTTAATTGAAACGGCCTTTTGGAAAGCTATAACTGCGTCAGTAAGATTCCCCAAATCTTTGTGGGCTTTCCCTAAGTTGAAATAGGCTTCAGAAAAATTTGGGTTGAATTCGATTGCTTTTTTTATCCAAATTATTCCTTCGCTAATATTGCCTTTTTGACAATTTAAGACGCCTAAGAAATGTAGGCATTCTGTATCCTTTGGATAAAGTTTTAAGAATGCGAGATATTGAGTTTCCGCTTCGTTTAAGTCGCCTTGCATGTGAATCGCGATTGCTTTATTGCGGAGAGACTCGCGGTTGGTTGAATCGAAGCTCATTTGGAAGTCAGATATTTATGAGCGATCATATTTCGCCGATCCAGGAAGCCCAGTCATCTTCTATCATGCCTTTATTTTTGTACCGAAGCATCGCGTTTTTGCAATTACAATTTCTTGGCATGTCGGTTAAGTGATCTAAGGCTTCTTCTAAAATTTGTGGAAAAAGTTGAACTGCTTTATCAACTTTATTTTTCTCAGAGTTGGCAAGCATGCCTTCGAAAAGTTGTCCTTCTTGATATTCTCTTTTTACTGTTCCTTCTGCAAAGTTTGTTAGGTAGCAGATAGGGGTGTAGCATAGTTCTAATTCTCTTGCTAGGAATGCTTCTGGAATCAGGGTCATACCAACCAGGTCGCCTCCAATTATTCGATATTTACGGATTTCGGCAGGAGTTTCTAGTCTAGGGCCCTCAGTGCAAACATATACGGCTTGGTCATGGTGTGGAATGCCTATATTATGAAAATTTTGATGTAATACCTCACGTAGCTCTGGACAGAATGGATCGCTTTGCCGTATAAAGCCATAACCGCGATTTTTAAAAAAAGTAGATTCTCGTTTTCGGGTTTCGTCGATTAAATCATGAGGAAGGACAAACTCGCCAGGATTAAATGCGCGATTAATAATACCTGGACCAGACCAAGAAACAATGGTTTTAATTCCACATTTTTTCAAAGCGTAAATGTTAGCTCTATAATTGACATAAGTAGCGGTTAAGGAATAATCGGTTTCTCCATGTCGTGATAAAAAAAGAAAACTATGTTTTCCAACTGAAAATTTGTGAATAGGAGCGCTAGGGCCAAATGGGGTGGAAAGTATTTGGTTGTTTCCTTCGCTTCCAAATGCTTTTGCTTCTAGTAAATGATAAGCGCCGCTACCTCCAATAATTGCGAGGTTTTCTGTACCCATTATTTTCGCTCCGTAATGGAGTAATTTTGAACATCGTCTAGATAATGTTTAGCGGATTCTTTAATGTTTTGGATTTCGCTCGCGCTTAATTCGCGCTTTACTTTGGCTGGGCATCCTAAAACAAGACTTCGAGGAGGAATTATAGTTCTAGCAGTGGTTAACGATCCGGCTCCAATAATAGAGTCTTCCCCGACCTCAGCGCCATCCATCACAATAGCTCCCATCCCGATAAGGCAACGAGAACCAATTTTGCAGGCATGAAGCGTCACGTTATGACCAACTGTTACGTCGTCGCCTACGATTAGGGGATGTTTTTTTCTTGAAACGTGTAGAACGCATCCGTCTTGGATATTGGTTCTAACCCCGATACGAATATAGTTCACGTCGCCCCTAACAACGGCATTAAACCAGATACTGCTTTGTTTTCCAATTTCCACATTGCCTATAACTTGGGCTCCATCAGCTAAGAAAACTGATGGATGTAAAGTTGGCAGTTTATCAAGATAAGGACGAATCACAATTTCTCCACGAAAACAATTTGATTAGTAAAATGGACACAAATTACAAACTGACCTTTGTATTAGAGATCATCTGATTTAAAAGATAAGTGTATGTCACTTATTGATTATTTTGTTATAGGAGTTTTGAATAAGAGTGTGACTTTGGTTAGATAATTTTTTTCTCTCAGAGTGCATAATAGGGTCAAAAACGGTTACGGAAGCTTTTAACTTTTTGTTTTTAAGTAATGCTATTAAATGAAAAATAAATGTTTGGTTACCCCATTGAGCTATTTTTTGGTTTTCAGAATTTTCATAATGTATCATTACTGGCAATACAGGTCTGTTGGATAAAACCGCGGCTTCAAAATGTGCCGATTTAAATGGAAAAACATCAACTCCTTTTGTCACACGGGCCTCGGGGAATAATAAAACTGAAAAACCTGCCACAAGTTGGTTTTTAATAGATAATATCGTTTTGCGGACTTGTTGTTTTTTTTCGCGATTGACAAATATTGTTTGTCCTAATTCGGCTAAAAAGCCGATAAGAGGCCAGTGCTTAACGTCTTCTTTAGAAATAAAATATGTTTGAAAACAAGAACCTAAAACAAAGATGTCGGGACTGCCAACATGATTGGCTACAATGAGCGCATTGTTAAATGATGGAATTTTGTTTGTAAGGGTTATTTCGATGTTTAGAAATTTGCATACGCATCGAGCCCATCTTTGAGTAAACTTCGTTACATATTGGTTGTGCTTTTGCGTATTTTTAGAAAAAAATAGCTTTAGCGCAATACCAATTAGAGTGAATGCAAGGGTAGTCGCGACTAAGGAGATCAATCGATAGGTTGCTCTAATTATTTTCACAGCTTTACGGCCTAAACGAAAAATAACTCTAAAAAATAATACTAGTTAGAAAGGTTTAGAGAACTAGAAAGATAAAAGATTTTAACAGGTCCTATTTATTTGAAAAGAGATAAGAATAACATAAAGAAAATATTACGTGGTTTTGCTTTTTTGTTAGATTAATAAAACTTTTGGCCCTTAGAAATAATAGGAATTATGTCCCGAAAAATAATGTTTTTCCAGTAATCTATGAAAGACCTAAACATAAGAGCTTGATTAATTCTTCCGTTATGCAGGTTTGGCAATTCTTTAGTTATTTGAGCGATTATTTGAGCCCAAGCAGTATGCATTTTAAAAATACCATAATGAACATGGTCCCAACCTATTGAATCGTCCATAGTTTCTAGCACAGTAACTCGTGGGTTTTGTAATTGAGATAAGAAATGGTTTATTGCGTGAACAGAGCTGATAATATTTTCAGGAGATAGTTGAGATTTAGGAAATAGGAGTTTTTTGAGTAGATTTATTTTCCAATTGCTAAGTTGTTCAATTTTTTTACATGGAATTGGAATGACGAAAACATGAGAGCAAAAATGCGATAATTCATGAATTAATTTATCTAAATCACGAATGATTTTTTGAACTGGAACTCCATACATGATATCGTTTCCGATATCTGAAATGAGCGCGACAGTTTGATAAAACTCTAAACTTTTATATCTACCTAAATTAATAGCGGGGCTATTTTTTAGAGGATGGTAGTTCACTAAAAAAATACCTCCAGTAACGCAATAAGCTCTGCCAGGCCCTGAGGCGATCAAAGTCGAAACGGAATCTGAAGCAAAGATTTTCTCCAAATACTTCTGAATCCCATATCGCGCTCTTGCCAGATTACTCGCTCCCAGCAAAATGAATTGAGTCGGTACTTCAGAAGGAGTATTGGTCGCCATGTTTTGAAACTTTAGTCGAGGGGAACATTTAGTTCTTGCGCCGAAGACTGTGTTCGCCGAAAAAGCTTGTCATAATGTTCTGCAGTCTTTTCGATATTATAAGTTTTTTTATGATCATCGCGAGCATATTTTTTTGCAAGGCGTTCAAAGAAAATTTTGTTGGTATGAAAATACCTTATTTTCTTAATCCACCAGTTTAATGGCCGGCCGCCATATAGAGACTCATTTTCTTGCAGATTTGAGTTTAAGATTAATTGTGAGTTTCGTCGGTCCAACGTCATTTTAAATTGTTCTAAAAACCCCATTCCAAGTAAGCCATCAAGGTTTTCTAACTTTTCATCAATGATTGTTTCCACTCCAAAGGCTTTTGCGCCTGAAGTTTCTACTGTCTCCAAATAAATCAAGGGAGTCCAAATTTTACCACCAGCGGTTTGAGCTTCAATTTGCGGCATATTATCCAGTCGACTAAAACCTAAGCTGTTTCCGGTTTCTTCTGAAATTACGAGTACTGATGCTCCCGTATCAAGCAGAAGGTTGACTTCAACGTTGTCGTTTAATCTTGTTTTAACAAAAAATTGATTTCCTTTAATATTTAGTGGGACTATTGTTTTTGCATTTGGAATGGGCTGTGTGTCCGGGAGGGGATGTGGTGGTTGAGAAATCTTTGGGGCTGGCCCAGGGCTAAACTCTTTACTTTGGTTTCTAAACTCTTTAGGAATTGTTTCTGGATCGCTAGTAAAGTGAATGCTTCCTGATTTGTCTTTCCATTTATAAAGAGTGGCAAGACTATTTTGGTAAAAGACAAATGGGAATAAAAAGACAATTAAAAAGACAATACAGTTTTTTGAAAATTTTTCTTTAGGCTGGAATTTCTTTAATATATACTTCACGTGGTCTTATTCCGTCAGAACGGCCGACTACTCCCTCTTTTTCCATTACTTCAATCATTCTTGCAGCACGATTATACCCTACTCTTAGTTTTCTTTGTACCATGGAAATTGAGGCTTGTTGCTCTCGCGAGACTAAAGCTACAGCCTCGTCATATTTTTCGTCAAATTCTTCTTCCTCGTCGGAGGATGAGCCTGTTGTTTTAGCTACGAGAAAAATATCTTCTTTATATTCTGGTTGCTTTTGTTGTTTTATA
>CAWVUN010000170.1:0-4982 GCA_963932495.1 uncultured bacterium | reverse complement strand
TTTAAAGAATTTAAAAGAATTTTTTCATCTTATTTTTATGGATTATAAGTTAAAGCATGAGTTTCACTTTTAAAATCGACACTCTAAATAAAAAATTAACCCTATTTTTTTTGATATTCATCGGGCTGGCTTTTGGAGCAGGAATCTATGGTTACAATGGCCATACGGAATGGCCTCCTATTAAATTAGATGGAGAAGGTTATTATTCGTATTTGCCAGCGACCGTAATTTATAAATCTTTTGATTTTTCATCCGTCGAAAAAAGCCGGTTTAACGAAAAGTTTCCAGATTGGACAGGTATTCGGCCAAACAAGGAAACAGGGAGATTACATAATCAATATCCAATGGGTGTCGCAATACTGATCAGCCCATTATTTTTGGTAGCCCACGTTATCGCTCTTTTTTCTAAAAGCTTTAATGCCGATGGTTATTCGCTGGTTTACCAGATCTCTATTTTAGCAGCCTCATGCTTTTACTACTTGCTTGGAACCTATTTTTTAGCAAAATACCTGAGCAAATTTTTCAAAGAGTCTATCGTATTTCTAACCATCGTATTCATTACATTTGGAACCAGTCTTTTTCATTACACGACATTGGACTCGGCATATTCTCATATTTACAGTTATTGCTTTGTTTCTCTATTACTTTATTTGACAGAAAAGTTTTGGCAGGAGCCCACTGTAAAATATTCTTTGATATTAGGGGGAGTCATAGGAGTTTTATTTTTAATCAGAAACTACAATGTGCTGTTGGCGTCGTTTTTTTTTCTCTATCCTTTAGGAAACGGACTTAAAGAAAAGGTCCGATCAAATGCCAAACTGTTGGCTTTGGTGGCAGGAACGGTTTTTATAACTATCTTCCCTCAATTGATCGTATGGAAAGTCAATGCTGGAAGTTTTTTTGTCTATTCGTATATGGATCAAAAGACAGAGGGAGCTAGCTTTAATTGGTTGAGTCCCCATATTATCGATATCTTCTCTTCCATCAAGGCAGGAGTTTTTATCTGGTCGCCTGTTTTACTGATGGGGTTAATCGGACTGCTATTCTGTTTGAGAGGATCTCTAAAAAAAGTCGCCGGTCTAAGTTTGCTTAATATCGGAGTCTCGACTTATATAATGGCTTCGTTTTGGGCTTGGCATTTTGGTGAGGGCTATGGACATAGAGGTTTTGTAGACCTCTATCCATTTTTTGCGATAGGTGTTGCCGCCTTTTTTAGTCAGTTTGAACGGCCGATTTTTTTAAAAAGCGCCATCGCTATTTTTTGGGCGTTCACTCTTTTATCTTCTCTGCAAATGTTCAATTATTGGAAAGATAAAATAGACGTTTTCAAACCAACGTGGGATCAATATTACCGAGCGTTAACTAATTCTCCACGACTGATTCTAGTGGAACTGTTACCCACAAGCATGAAATCTCTAACGGCAAATAAAGGACTTTTCGCAAAGGGAGCGATTATTATTCCTCACGACCAAAAGTCAAAAATAAGGACCAATGGATCGTTTCTCATAAAAGTGATGATTAAAAATGCGGGGTATTCTTTTTGGCTTCCACAGGAGAGGAATAGAAGTTTATACGGAACTGTTGCTCTAGGTGGGCAATGGTACCCGAGAGAATTTCTAGAGTCCTGCGAAAGACCTACGTTCCCGCCTATTCAGGAAGCGCGAATTAAGTTGTGGGATATTGTGTCGCCTAAGGAATGGGTACATTTCGAAGAGTTTATAAAGGCTCCCTCAAGACCAGGGACTTATTATTTTATGCTTGGAATGATCAGCGAAGAGGTGAGTTGGTTTGATAAAATTTCAAGATCCTTCGTAAAATGTATTGAAGTAGAAGTTACTTCGAAGAGCGATAAATCCCAATCGCCTTCTTCCAACCCAATAATGAAATTTTCTCATTGATGGGTGAGAGGAAGTTTGATTGATGCAGTTTCTAGTTTATACAGTCGCTTTTAAATTAATGTTTGCCTCTATCTATAACCGCGCCCCCGTTGCACGTTATTCAGACGCCCCCTTAAAGAAGTGACGACGGATCTGGCCTCGATCAAAAATGTTCTGATGAGCTTAGTCGAAAGATCTCGCCTCTGTTCTTCCGCAGTAATAGTGGACACGAAGAAAGTGATTTATAATTATTTGTTGGAGGTGTCTATAAGTACTAAGCGGCGTGAATATTATAAAGAGTTTAAAGTAGAAGCGTTACTTCTTGTGTTAGGGGGTAATCGTCGGATATCAGAAGTTGCGGTTGATTTATATATCCTAATAACTGTAATTTGGAGTTAGATCAAGCGATACCAGGGAGGTAAATTGGAGTCATTTCCTGGGAAGGGTTGCATGAGCCATGAAGGCGAGGAGTTGCGTCGTTTAAAGCGTGAAAACAATCGTTTAGGAATGACGGGACATATTAAAAAAAGCCATAGCTATCTTCTCGGAGGTCAAGCGATGAGATATAAATTTATAAAAGAATATCGAGAAGCATTTCCAATCGTTTTGATGTGCGAGTTATTGGAAGTGGGCAAAAGCGGGTTTTATGCCTGGCTATCGCGTGAAGAGATCTCACGAGTGTTAGAGAACAAGCGGTTGTTGATCGAGATCAAATTGATTCACGGGGAAAGCCGGGAAACTTAAGGTAGTCCGCGCATTTTTTCCATGTTGAAGAAGAAAAAAGTATCTTGCTGGAAACACCGAGTAGCGCGTTTGATGCGGAAGCATCATATACGTGTTTTACATAATCGGAAGTATAGGGTGACAACGGATTCTAATCATCGTTATCCTGTTGCAGAGAATATTTTGAATCGGAAGTTTGCAGTTTCCAAACCGAACGTTTGCTGGGTATCTGACATTACCTATATTTCAACACGGGAAGGCTGGGTTTATTTAACGGTAGTTCTGAATTTGTTTAATAGAGAAGGGTTGGGCTATGGATTCCCGTAAAACACGACAGTTGGTCGTTGACTCATTAAATAAGGCCATAGGAGACAGCAGCCCTAGAAATGTCTTGTTGCATCATTTGGATAGAGGAAGTCAATACGCAAGCGTTGAGTTTCAAGAACAATTGGCTCGCCAGAGTATTTCTTGTAGTATGAGTCGAAAAGGAAATTATTACGATAACGCGGTGGTCGAAAGTTTTTTCCATACGCTGAAAGTAGAATGAGTCTACAACAAAATCTATGAGACTCGCAAGCTGGCCAAATCGGATCTTTTCGAATATATCGAAATCTTTTATAAACGGAAACGACTTCATTTCTATTTCGAATATCAAAGTCTCGTTGAGTTCGGGGAGTTGCAAAATGTTGCTTAACTTCGTGTACACTTATTACGGGGAAGATCAGTTCGCTAGTTCCTTAGAGGGTGCTCGAAAAGCGACTACCACTTAATAACTCTACCGAGGCGAAGAACTTTTCATCTCACTCCGGCGTTTTGAGACGCTCTGCTTGCAAACTAACCAACAACCGCTCCAGAGCGACTTGATACTTCTCATTTTTCTTCGATTTACATCCCTTAAAGTTAACAATGAAATGTTGTTTGACTTTGTCTAACCAAGGACCGCCTTGTTTAAAAATAGAGTCGTCGAGCATGATGGGTATTAGGATTTGCCGATCGCTATCCTTTTCTGCTTGCAAAGCTTTATCTGTTTCGTAGTTCACCCATTGTTTGATAACGGAATGTTTTGATAAAATCAGGATGGTTTTTCGTGACCGCGAATTTGAGTTTCTAAAACCGTTTTGATGTTATCGCAGGGTATAGCTTTCTCGGGAGCAAACCAGCAACGCACCCCTTTTTTTTATAAGGTCTTTGTATAGGCGTTTGGCAAAGTCTTCTTCCTCGCCTGCATGGCTGATGAAGCAATCGAAAAACTGGATTGGTTTCATCGGTTTTAAGATGGATGTATTGTAATCGATAAAAGCTTCTGGAAAACTGCAGGATTTTAAGAAGGTAATTAAAACTTCAGGAGGAGAGTCTTTCAAATAGATCAATGTTTCATATCCAACATTGGAAGGACTACGAGAAAATAAATTATCTAAATCATTTACTGCGGATAAATCTACATCATTAAATTTAGTTCGAAATATGGTTGTATTATCAATTTTTGCTCCCTCTAACTTTGTTTGTAGAAAGTTTTTTCCTCGAAAATATGCTTTTTCCAAGTTAGCTTTTGTTAGGTTAGTACTTTAGAGATTAGATAGTGTGGGGTCCGCGTCTCTGAAGTTCGCTTCTGCGAGGTTTGTTCTAGATAAATCTGGACTAATATCAGGATTATTTTCTCTCCGTTTATTCCAAATGTTCATGCCTTGTTTGATGATTTTTACATGTTCTTCGTTTGACATTCGCGAACTTCCCTTTATTGAGTAGAAAAAAATTTTGATAGCCAAAGTAGGCGAGAAAAGAGATTTTGCCAATATAGCTTTAAATTTAAAATTACTGAGTGTTAGATTCAGAGGGAGAGATTGGGCTAATCGAGATTATTGAAATGAGTCCACTCGGGAGTATGGCGTTATTAAAAGTGAGGAGGATTGTCAGAGAAATAAATAAATTACGTGTCCTGCCGCCTAGTGGAGCTGTAGGAGGCAGGTTTTGGCGCAAGTCGTTTGTCTAAGCTTCGATATCTAATGAATGATGTTCTTCAGGCTCAGAAGTTGAAAGGTCATCTTTTTGGGTCTCAACGTCTGTTTTGGAAGCAGTCTCCTTTTTGGCATTAGCTTCGGAGCTGGTGATAATCTCTTTCGATTTTTTAACCATATCCAGACTCTTGGCCGTCATAGCCGGTTGCGTTGCTGGAGTTTTTTTTTGGCCTAAAGTATTTTCGATATAGATATCCATAATAACCTCGTCACATTGTTTTGCATCAGTCTTATTTTCTTATCGGAGGTTGACTGAATAAACTTAATGGGAGGTTGTGAGGTGTTTGATTTGTAGTTAGTTTTTTTGTGTTATTGATGTGTTTTTATGATTGGCCAAAATATTTTAAAACTTTATCGAAATTGATCA
>CAWVUN010000169.1:0-5006 GCA_963932495.1 uncultured bacterium | reverse complement strand
ACGTGCAATTTGACGAAAATGTTTACGTTGGTCCTTTTGCCGTTATTGGAGATGGGGCAAAAATTGGTAAAAGTACTGTTATCCATTCTGGCGTTGCAGTTGGCTCTAATTGTAAAATTGGAGAATCGTGCGTTATTTTTCCAAATGCAACTCTATACCGCCAAACCGAATTACAAAACGAAGTAATTATTCACGCAGGAGCCGTCATTGGCTCCGATGGCTTTGGCTACATCTTAGATGAAAAGGGAAAACATTATAAAATCAACCAAATCGGAAATGTTATCCTAGAAAACCGGGTAGAAATAGGGGCTAACACTTGTATTGATCGATCCAGCATGGGTTCTACTATCATTAAAGAAGGAACTAAGATCGACAACTTGGTTCAAATTGCCCACAACTGCACTATCGGAGAACATTGCATCATCGTTTCACAAGTCGGTATTGCAGGAAGTTGTACTCTTGGGAAATATAACGTCTTAGCCGGTCAAGCGGGTATAGCTGATCATGTGACATTGGGCGACAAAGTGACGATCACTGCTAAATCTGGAACATTTCGAAGTCTTCCAACAAGTGCCGTTTATGCCGGTTATCCTGCCAGCCCTGTCAATACATGGAAACGATACATCACTCATTTACCTAAATTACCCGATTATGCTCATAAAATTAAGGAACTTGAAAAACGCCTTGCCGAGATTGAAAAAAAAACGAGTACAGATTAAAATGTAACTTTAAAATGGATTATGAACCCGACGCTTGATTAGATGTTAACAATCAAAATATCCTCATAGGATCAAACCTGTAGGAGTATTTTGGATTCTTCTAATATCTATTCAGTTGTCAGAATAATTTAAACTGATCTTGATGCAACTCTTGCGGCAGTTAATACCAGCAACTTTGATATTTTTTTTAGCATCTAATCCAGCATTTTCTGAGCCTCTCATGAGCTTGGAGAAACTAAAAAAATATGTCGCAAAGAAAATTCAACGAAAACCTACTTTCCTAAAGTTAAACGACAAACCCATCGGGGATATAGGAGCAAAATATTTAGCGGAATCTCCTTTAATGGCCTCCGTTGAAACTTTGATCATTTATAAAGGAAAAATCAGCGACAAAGGAATCCAAGCTCTCGCGAGTTCAATCCATTTGAAAAATTTAAAATCTCTGAGCTTAGAACATAATCTAATCACAGATAAAGGAATTAGCTATTTAGCAAACTCCGAAAATCTAAAAAGCCTAGAGAAGTTAAATTTGTATTGGAATGAAATAACCGATGATGGAGCAAAAACGCTAGCTGATGAAGCTACGTTTGGAAACCTACAAAGCTTGAATCTAAACTTTAATCGTATCCAACACAAAGGGGTGGCTTGGTTAAAGAACTCAAAAAAATTAAGACAATTAAAAAATTTAGATCTCGCGTTTAATCATCTGAACGAATTTGGCCAAAACGCCTTATTTGGGTTCTACTTAAAAAGAAAATTGGAAAAAATATATAAATCTGGGAACATAGGGCAATTAAACAACCAATTTATTGGCAATACTGGCGTTCTTGCCTTGCTAGATTCTCCCTATATTGAGGAATTAAAAGAACTGAACCTTGAACAAAACAATCTGACCGATGAAGCTGTTATCGCCTTAGCAAAATCTCCTAAATTAAAAAAATTGGAAAGGTTAATCTTGGCAAATAATCAGATAACCAATCTTGGAGCTTTAGCATTAGCTAGTTCCAAAACTTTAATTAGTTTGAAAGAGTTGGATTTGAACTTCAACCAAATTGCAAATCAGGGAGCTATTGCCCTAGCAAAAGCCGAAATTTTCACTAACCTTGAAGCTTTAAAATTAAGTCAAAATAAAATAGGCTCCACCGGAGCGAAAAAATTGAAAGAGTCTAAGACTTTGGAAAACCTAATCTATCCCATTTTTGGGTTTTATTAATTCTCTTAATATAAAGACTTATCGTGCAAATATTAGATTTTGAAAAAGAAATTTTTAAGCTAGAAAAACAAATCAAAGATTTGACCTTACAAACACATATGATTGATAGCGTGGGTGACGTTTCTCATGAAATTGGGAAACTAAAGAAAAAACTTCGACATATGAAGCGAGATATTTTTGCGGGACTCAATGGCTGGCAAAGAACTCTGGTTGCTCGACATCCCGACCGCCCCTATACCTTAGATTATATCCAGTATATTTTTTCAGACTTTTTTGAGCTGCACGGCGATCGGAGAGGCGGCTATGGTCCCTCAATTGTCGGTGGACTAGCAAAGCTAGAGGGACGTTCCGTTATGGTAATCGGCCATCAAAAAGGTCGTGAAATGGAAGAAAAGATACGTAGAAACTTTGGTATGTCGCAACCCGGAGGGTATCGAAAGGCCTTGCGACATATGAAACTCGCCGAAAAATTTGGAATTCCTATTATTGCATTAATAGATACCCCAGGTGCTTACCCAGGGATAGACGCCGAAGAAAAAGGACAATCCGAAGCTATAGCTTATAATTTGCTTTGCATGTCCGATCTTCGCGTACCTATCATTTCGGTTATTGTTGGAGAAGGCGGTAGCGGCGGCGCATTAGCTATAGGGATGGGAGATCGAGTGATAATGCTAGAAAATTCGGTTTATTCGGTGATTTCTCCGGAAGGATGCGCTTCTATTTTATGGGGAGACAAAAGCAAAGTAGAACAAGCGGCAAAAGCATTATGTTTGACAGCGGAAGAACTAATTAAACTTAATGTAATCGACATGATAGTTCGAGAACCTATAGGAGGAGCTCATCGCCATCCAAAACAAGCGGCGATTCAATTGAAAAAGGTTTTGAAAAAGCTACTTGATGAGCTTACCCAATTACCTACTGAGGAATTAACTCAAAAACGATACGAAAAATTCCGACAAATGGGCGAGTTTCACCAGGAAATAAACTAAAAAACTACCTCGTATTTGAAGTCTCAATAATTGAAATAAACTCTAAAGCCTCACCTGGCTTTGAAACAATCGCGAATAAATCGAATTCCTCTCCATCAATTCGCCGTGGGTACCTGTTTCTACTAATCTACCATCCTGTAAAACCAAGAGACTATCCGCATTTTCTAAAGTGGATAACCTGTGTGCGATAATCAAAGTCGTCCTCTTATTCACAAGCCGTTCTAGCGCAGCTTGAATTTTAGCTTCAGTTTCAGTATCTACGCTTGCAGTTGCCTCGTCGAGAATTAATATGGCAGGGTCTTTTAAAATTGCCCGGGCTATCGCTATTCGGTGTCTTTCGCCGCCCGATAACTTCACCCCTCTTTCTCCAACAATCGTTTCATATCCGTCAGGCAAATCAACAACAAACTCGTCGGCAAATGCTGCTTTCGCCGCTTTTACAACTTCTTCCCGAGATGATTTTAAGTTTCCGTAACGAATATTATCCAACACAGTCCCGTTAAACAGAAAAGGTTCCTGAGAAACCAAACCAATTTGGTCTCGTAAATAAGAAATCTTTAAATCTTTAATAGGATTACCATCGATTAAAATTCTGCCCGAGTTAGCGTCATAAAAACGTATAATTAGCTTAATCGCTGTCGATTTTCCACTGCCCGTATGTCCAACTAAAGCTACTGTCTTACCCGATTGAATCTCAAATGAAAGACTTTTCAACACTGCATTCTCTTCGAGATAAGAAAAGCAAACATTTTCAAAAACGATAGAACCTTGAGATGGTTTAATCGGAATCATTGCTTTTGGAGATTCAATAACATCGGGCTTAGAATCTATAATTTCAAATAACCGCGTACTAGAAGCCAAAGCCTGTTGCAACATATTATTCAGGGAATGCAGTTGATTAATTGGAGTATAAAACAAGACTAAATAAGTTAAAAAAGCCACTAAAGAACCAATAGTAAGCTCTTTAGATTCAACCGCAGAAATCCCATAGAATAAAATAAAAACGGTCCCCAATGATCCCAAAAACATCATCGCCGGAGAATAGATAGCCCAAACTCTCATAACAGTCAGAGTCCCATCGCAATATGCTTGGCTTTTTTCATTAAACCGGGCCGTTTCACGCTTTTGCCGATTATATGCCAGGGTTTCTTTTATTCCCGAAACAATATCCTGTAAAATAGCGTTGAGTCCAGCCGCTCTTTCTCTTTGTTCATAATATAGATTTCTTGCTTGATGTGTATACTTCCAAGCACCATAAGCTAATAAAGGTATCGGTATTAAAGCCGCCAATGCTAACTTCCAGTGCATAAAAAATAAAATTCCGGTAATACCAATCAAAGTTAATAACGCCGTGGAGGCTTGTTCAATACCATCGATAAAAATTTTCTCCACATGAGTGACGTCGTCGTTTACCCTCGACATAATCTCTCCGGTCGAACGACTTTCGAAGTAATTAAGGGACATTCCTTGTAAAGACTGAAACACATGAGAACGAATATCGAAAACTACTTTTTGCTCTACTTTATTATTGAGCATGATTCGTTTATAGTTGAATAAGTTTCGGGCTAGGTAGACCACACCCAAACTACCTACTACCCAATAAATCGTAGAACCGGGAACACCTTCAACCAGCATATCGATAACTATTTTAATAAGCCACGGCGGGATTAAATCCATCAGAGTAGTCATTATCGCGAAATATAGACTGAATCCAACAAGAGTTTTGTAAGGTTTTAAATAACTAAATACACGTGGCAAGGAATTCATAAATCAATGGGTATGAGAAAATATTAGGTCGAAATTGACGAGGTATGTTATTCCGTTGGAAGGCTTAAAGTCAATATTTCCCAACAGCTCAGTTAAAACTCTAAAGTTAAATAATAAAGGATAAAGCGCATGGAATACAGACAATTAGGCAATAGCGAATTAAAAATATCCTCGATCGGTTATGGGGCTTGGGGAATCGGAGGTTTTCCATTTTGGGCAACTGAAGGAGAACGAATCTCCACTAGATCAGTTCAAAAAGCTTACGACTTGGGAATTAATTTTTTTGATACTGCGCCAGTTTATGGGTTTGGAGTGTCG
>CAWVUN010000168.1:0-5017 GCA_963932495.1 uncultured bacterium | reverse complement strand
TACAGTTATATGATTGAGCCTGTAGCGACTGTTTATAGGGACTGGATACCATTGTCAGTCCGATTGGGAATACTAAATATATTCGCAAATGCCGCTAGCCCCGTTAACTTTGTTAGCAGTTTGGTGCAAGGCGATTTAGATAAAGCTGTTCGAGTTATTGGCCGTTTGGTTGTAAACAGTACGGTTGGTCTTGGTGGAATATTTGATGTTGCTGGCAATTATTATGATTTAAAGCCTGTTAATGAAGATTTTGAACAAGCTTTAGGCTCTTATGATATCGCTTCCGGCCCGTATTTGGTCTTGCCATTTTTTGGACCGTCTTCTCCAAGAAATTTGGTTGGACGAGTTGTAGATTCCGTTTTAAATCCAGCATTTTGGTTTTCCCCATCTTTTGTTGTTGGAGCTGGTATAACAGCTGAGGATAGAGTAAACTCCTCTTCATTTACGGTAGATGATTATAAGGATCTCAAAGACAATGCTGTAGATCCATACATTAGTTTGAGAGATTTTAATCATCAGTATCGTGAAAAACTCATCCAGGAATAATTAATCTCCTCTCTAAAAGCCTTGTTTTTCAGCTTCAATTATAGCTGGTTTTTTTGACTTTTCTGGGCTTTCACACCTGAGTAATTTTCCTCAAAATTTCCTTTAAGACAGAGGGTTAAATTCCTTTTAATAGAATTTTATAAATTTCCTGAATTTAATTGATTCCATTTTTATCATGGAATTAGTAAATAGGTTTATAATTACTTGCTTTAAATAATTAATGAGAGTGAGTAGTAAATTAAGGAGAGGTTTAATGACAGACGATGTCAACCGAATGAAGAATGAGACGAGTCCCTATCTATTACAACACAAAGATAATCCTGTTCATTGGTATCCTTGGGGTAAAGAGGCTTTAGATAAAGCAAGAGATGAGAATAAACCTATTTTTTTAAGTATTGGGTACTCTGCTTGTCATTGGTGTCATGTGATGGCTCACGAAAGTTTTGAAAATCCTGAAATTGCGAAAGTAATGAACAAAGGGTTTATAAATATAAAAGTAGATCGCGAAGAAAGGCCAGATGTTGACTCTGTTTATATGAAGGCGGTGATTGCGCTTACCGGTCATGGAGGATGGCCAATTAGTTTGTTTTTGACTCCAAAATTGAATGCATACTTTGGAGGAACTTATTATCCTCCAGCAGCAAAATATAACCGTCCAGGTTT
Source organism: uncultured bacterium (assembly GCA_963932495.1). Lineage (GTDB taxonomy): Bacteria > Nitrospinota > Nitrospinia > Nitrospinales > JAJDAT01 > JAJDAT01. The sequence goes on along the minus strand of CAWVUN010000168.1, from coordinate 3,808 downwards.
TATGCAAATTTTAGATGAAGCGTCGCAGATGCATGCACAGGATGATGAGAAGGTTTTGACTAGATCTAAAATTATTATTAAAAAGATGCTGCAAAGGATTGAAATACCTATAACAAGTTCTTCCTTAGATTGGAAACCGATAGATCAGTCTGTGGTCTTTTTAGACGAACGTTTTGATGACCTTCATGGAGGATTTGGCTTGGGAATGAAATTTCCCGAGCCTATGAATTATGAAATATTACTCCGTAATTGGAAAAGAAAAGCGGATCAAAGGTCTATGGAAATGTTGGATAAAAGTCTAACTCGAATGTCGCAAGGTGGTATTTATGACCAATTAGGAGGTGGTTTTCATCGATATGCAACAGATAGAGAGTGGTTAGTTCCTCACTTTGAAAAGATGCTTTACGATAATGCTCTTTTGGTTAAGTTGTTTTTAGATACCTTTCAAGCTACAAAACAGGGAATGTATCATGATGTTGCGGTTGAAACCTTAATATTTATTCAAAAAGAAATGACTGATTCCCTCGGATACTTTTACGCAAGTCAAGATGCAGATACAGAAGGTGTGGAAGGAAAGTATTACGTTTGGGGTATTAAAGAAGTTCTAGAATTGTTAGGACCCAAGCATGCTAAAGTTGCGGCTCGGGCATTTGGGATTACTTCTGCTGGTAACTTTGAAGGGAAAAATAATGTCCTTACAAATGCCGATTCTATGGAGAAGGTTTCCGAGGAAGAAAGTATCCCAATATTTGAAGTTAGTCACATCTTAAATAAAACGAAAGAAACTTTATTGAATAGAAGGCTTGAAAGACCTCAGCCCGGGACAGATAAAAAGCTAATAGTCGCTTGGAATGGATTAGCGATAACGGCTTTTTCGAAAGGATATGCCATATTGCGTAAGGAAAGTTTGTTGGACTCTGCCGTAAAATGTTCAGAATTTATATGGGCAGAAATGGTGTCCGACGGAAAATTGTTGAGGATTTATAAAGATGGCCAATCAAAAATAACCGGCTTTTTAGAAGATTATGCCTACTTAATTGAAGGCTTTTTAAACCTATACGAAGCCAGCTTTGATATGAAGTGGTTTGTTCGAGCTAAGGAATTAGCTCTTACGATGATAGATAATTTCTGGGACTCGAAAGAGGGCGGTTTTTTTATATATGGAGAATTGAACGACCCTTTACCCATTCGGCCGAAAAACCCGCAAGACGAAGCAGTTTATTCGGCAAATGCAATTGCTACACTTTGTTTGTTAAAAATAGGTAGGATGGCTGGAGACGATACAATTTTTAAAAAGGGAGAAGAAAACCTGAAAGCGTTTCAAGGAATAATGGAGGAGCAACCTGCTTCTTGTAATGGTTTACTCGCGGCTTTGGATGCTTTTCTCTGCTCTCCAACAGAAATGGTTTTTGTAGGATCTAAAGAAGATCCAGTTTTTCAAGAAATGTATAGGAAATCCCAACACGATTATATCCCGAATAAAATATTGGTTTATTCAGAAGGAGAAGAAACCGATAAAGTTTTTCCGATAGCTCAAGGAAAAAGGGCCGAAAACGGACAGGCAGCTGTGTATTTGTGCCAAAACCAAACATGTCATGCTCCCGTTCATTCTGGAAAAGCTTTAGAAAATCAAATGGAGAAACCTCCAATAATTCAGGTGAATATTTTTGATAAAGAAAAAAGTGAAAAAGAAATGCGGAGCCAGGAAAGTGCAAACTTTCTTGGAGCTATGGGACAAATGTTCAAGCAAATGGGAATCGATAAACAGTAATTATTTAAAAATAATCAAATGAAAATAGCGATTGTTGGCGGTGGCGCTGTTGGACTAGGTATTGCCAGCTGTCTGATTCGTGCTGGTTCTGATGTGACAATAGTAGCTAAACCCGAAACGGTAGAGCTGTTGTTAAAAAATGGCTTGAGTAGAATTGGTATTTTTGGGGATTATTTAGTCGATTCAAAAAAAATTCAAGCTTATAATTTTCTTCCTAACGCTTATTACGACTTCATCCTACCTTGTATCAAGTCTTTTGATTCCGAGCTTACAGCCAAAGAATTAGCAAAAAACAAAACTCTATTTGACTCAGACTCTAAAATTGTTTTGTGCCAAAACGGTTGGGGAAATGCGGAGATTTTTTCATCTTATTTTCCAAGAGAACGGATTTTTAATGCACGTGTTATTACGGGATTTTCTCGCTCAAAATTAAATGAAGTGAAAATAACTGTTCATGCTCAGCCTATTAGGGTAGGGAGTTTATTTGTTAAAAATGTTGATCCTGTTATACCTCTTTGTCAAGCGATCAAAGAAGGAGGAGTGCCTTGTGAATTAGCTGATGAAATTGAAAAAGATTTGATAGCCAAGCTTCTATACAATTGTGCCTTAAATGCACTGGGAGCAATTTTTAAAGCTTCTTATGGAAAGTTAGGAGAAAAGGAAGAAAGCCGCGAACTAATGAAGGAAATGGTTGAAGAGGTTTTTAACGTTATGGAAGACAGAACAACCTATTGGGCAACGGCGGATGATTACCTTCATTTTTTTTATAGTAATTTATTGCCCTTAACATATGAACATGAGTCTTCTATGTTGCAGGATATTCGTTTGGGAAAAAGAACGGAAATTGAGGCTATTAATGGAGCAGTGGTTAAATTAGGAAAGAAAAAAGATGTGTCTACTCCCTATAATAGTATGATTGTTAAGCTAATTAAATTTTTGGAATCCGAGAAACTAAGCTCTTAAACCAGTTCAAAACTGAGTTGTCGCGGGTAGTCTGATTAAACTCTTTGTCGAATAAATATAAAAACATGACTGCCATTATGGTTATATCTTTTTTTGAAGTATTATTGTAATCGGAGATTAATTCATATTCCCTATCTCTATAAAGCGTCTCTCCTTTTTCGCTAGATAAAGTTGAGACTTGGACCAGTCCTATTTTATTTTTCTGACTTTTAATCTGTGTTTTAAAAATAGTTTCCTTGGTTTTAAGTCGCTTAATTCTAAAGACTCAGCGGAAGTATGGACATGCGCTGATATAAAATGAACTATAGTCTCGTACGGTAAATTTAACCATCTAGTGACTAAAGTTTTATTGATGTGCTTACTAGGTGGAACTTTCCAGTTTCCAGAAAACTCTCTACCAAAGATATCTTTTATTACTCATGCATTATGTGAGTTCTCTCCTTTTTTCGACCCTGAACTATGTTTTAAATGATTCCCCTTCAAAGCCAGGTAGTAACCATCTTTTCCTTTTAGTAGAACCAAGCCGTTAGCAGTGCTCATAAATAATGGCTTCATTGTGATGTCTAAGTTCGATTCTCGAACAAATGAAATTACATTTTCAATTGGTGAGAGAGGTATATGAAGGTTGTTTTTAGCAGTTTGGAAGCCTTTACGGCGGTTGCTGGAACGTTAGGGCCGGTCGAAATGGCTAAATTGATGACTGAATATTTTACCGAAATGGCGGCTATCATATTGAAGGCCGCAGGGAAAGTAAATCGATATGCGGGTAATTTAGTAATGTCTACTTATGGAGCTCCACTTCCCATTAATGATCATGCAGAAAGAGCGGTATCTGTTGGCCTTAAGATGCAAAAAAGGCTGGTGGAACTTTGCATTGAGTGGAAGAAGAGAGATTTACCTCCATTAATAGTGCGTAAGGGAGTCAACTCTAGCGGAATTTTTTTTGGAAACCTGGAATCAGAACAAGTTTTTTATTACTCTGTAATGGGCGACGCAGTTAACTGGTTGGCTTGGTTAGAGTCCGCGAAAAAACAATAGGGTATCTATTTGATGATCTCGGAAGAAACACATTTC
>CAWVUN010000167.1:0-5048 GCA_963932495.1 uncultured bacterium | reverse complement strand
TCCAGGTTGTTACTCCACAGCCGGCTGGAAAAACTTCTGGCAAGTAAACGGTATCCCCATAAACATCCGTACAAGCATTACTGGGACAATAAATTGTTACAGCTTCTTTCTTTGTAGGCATTCGCCAATCTTGAAACTTTGCAAATTTATTTCTATTCAATTCTTTTACATGAACCTTAGCTTCATCCCAACTCAACCATTTGTCGAGTTCTAATAAGGAGTCGTGTTTTTTCCACATCAAACCTGTCTGGAGATCGCTCACAGTACCATTTTTATTGCTAGTAAAACGACTGACCTCTTCAACCCCTCCTTCACCATCATCGACTAAAACTACCATAGAATTTTCTGAGCCAATGTTACGGACTAATCGAACATTACTCGAAGACGAGTCGAAGTCTTTATCTAACCAATATTCATAATCATCTCTAAAATCAAAACCCAATGCTTGTTTAGCAGCACGAGTTTCACTAGTCCACGTAGTAAACCCACAGCCAGAGGCAAACGACTTATCTATATGTACTTCGCAACCATCTTTATCGGTATTAATCGATTCATACACATAAAGAGTTTTAGCATCTTTAGCATTAGGAACTCGCCAATCATCATAACCAGCAAGTTTTTTGGCATTATTTTCCTGGGCAAAGCCCTGAGCTTCGACCCAAGTAATGTATTTTCCTAGATCTAGCCAGGAGTCCCCTTTTGTCCACATTAATGAAGACCCTAAATCAGTTATAGTACCGTCTCCATTATCAACAAACCTGCTTTTATGTTTTATTTCCAACCTAACCTCTTTATTCGTCTTTATCTAAGTTTCTTACTAATCGAGTCGAACCACGAGATGGCCTGTAGACATCATCGTACATAGTTCCACCTTTTCTATAATTAAACCGAACAGCCTGTATTTTATTTCTAACTTCGCTTGTCCAACATAAAAAACCAAACCCAGCAGAAAAAACTTCATTTAACCAAGCTGTTTGCCCCATATGATCTTTATTCGACTGACTTTTTTCAAAAATACTTTTAGCTTCAATTGTTGTCGGAAATCTCCAATTAGAAAAACCAGAAGCTCTCTTCTTATTCTGATCGTCAATAAAGTCGCGGCATTGAACCCAATTCAACCATTTACCTTCTAATTGCCAAGTATCTTTTTTAAACCACATCAATCGGGTTTTAATATCAAAAACAGAGTTTTCGTCGCAATCAATAAATCGCTGCGAATCAGAGTCGTTAGAGTCTGCCATCTATTATTATTTATTACCTTTATAAATTTATCTATTGCGTTTTAAAGAACGTCGCGCTTTACCAACAACATCTTTTCGGCACAAGCGAACACTTCCAAAACTATACTCTTCAGCGGTTAACATTTTCCCCTCTGAAAAATCATAACGAGGCCTCTTAGTAGAAGTATCGCCAGCTACCCAGCATGTCTTAAACGCTCCCTCAGGAAAAGCAGGATCTAAGTGAACTATAACTCCTCCCTTTCCAGGGATTTCCTTATCTTTGACGAATAAAGTCTGAATTTCGTCAATTATCGGCAACCGCCAATCGTCAAACTTCCCTATCTTACGCATATTTTTCGCGTCTGCATAATCACGAGACTCATGCCAGTTAAAAAACTTCCCTTTATCTTGCCAAGAATCTTTTTTCATCCAAGATATCCCAGTTTGAGTATCGTAAACAACAAAAGCCCCCTTAGACAAAAAACGTTTTGGACCTTCTTCTACTACTTCAAGTTCTTCAGTCTTTTTTACTTCTGGTAACTCGCTCATGCAAACCTTCTCCGCGCAATAAATCGTTTCAAAACCCGGCACTTATATTTGAGTATAAACTTAAACATCATTGTGCCGACTCTATTAATCTATGAGACAAATTCTACGCTTTATTAATCTCCAGTATAACCAATTTCTACATTATCCTCGTCAACATTTACTATAACGGGGACAATGTACTTCCCATTTGAATACTCTAATAACTGTTCCATACCTCGAGGATTACTATCCACATCTATGAAAATAAAAGATTTTAATTCTTTTTTATAATCGGCTAACGCTTTCTGAGTGTGCGGACAATCTCTTTTACCAAAAATCATATAATTACTCATAAACTCAAAACCAATTCAGTTATTTTATTTAACACTCTTACCAATTAAACAACTTTTTATAGATAAAATTAACCACCAAACTTCTTTGAATCTTTCCGCCACTCTGGCTCCCAATCATCTTTTTGTTCGTCTCTAACTGCTCGAACATGGGAGTACTCATTATCTTTATTTTCCCACATTTCATTACCTGTAATATAACTAAACTTCATCGCATACTGATGGTAATCGGGCTTCTCTTCATAAGTCCAAGTATTATGACCGCCATTCTCATCAAACAATGGGTCAATATGAATTTCAGCATCATCTTTATCGTAATTTGATTTTTCGAATGAGAATAATGTTTTAGCCTCATCAAAACCAGGTAATCGCCAATCGTCGTATCCTGCGAACTTCTTTTCATTTAAGGTTTCGCAAAAATCATGCGCTTCATACCAAGTAATTCCATATTTAAACTCTTCGAAAGAATCCGATTTAGCCCACATAATACTGTTCCGAGAATCACTTATAGTTCCATTTTCATTATCCACATAAGCAGGAGCGGCGGGCTCAATTGACTCGTCTTCTTCATCGTCCTCTTCACTCCAGCCTTCTTCTCCTTCCCACTCATCGACAATATAATCGTCGCTTTCGGCAGTCTCATCTATATTGGGTTTAGCGGTATCTTCTAGTTCGCTTTCGCCCTTATCGATTAAATTTTCATCAGCCATAGGATCACCCATCAGTATAAAATATGGATAGAATTTTTTGTTTCAATCTTTGCAAACTTAAATACGCTCATAAATAAAAATTTCTTCGCCAGTTTCGGAAATTCTTAAAAACAACTTTTTAAAATTTCCATGAGTAACGCGAAATTAAATCTGAAAAAAATCAATCAAAGGTCACGAACAAGCCGAACCGATGTCCCGGTTGTTGCTACGCACTGATCAACACAGACTTCTTTTCCTCCAGGAAAATAGGATTTCCAAGCGTAGGAGCCATATCTTGTTTCAGAACTCCAAAGACTTTGGTCTCCTCCCGACTTATAATTTGATACTTTTCTATTTGCCTTTGGAGCTTCATTTAAAAAAACCTGGCGATAATCTCCTTTATTTTTCAATAAAGATCGCAGTTCACTCTTTGTAGGTAGTCGCCAGTCCTTATAACCCAGATACTTCTGCTGGTTGCAGACTCTCATATACTCCATTGATTCATCCCAATTCAACCACTTCTCAAGCTCTGCACGCGAATCCTTCCTACACCAACAAAGATCCTCCTCCAAGTCAGTTATAGTACCATCCTTATTATCTTTAAAGCTTCCAGTTTGATCCATATTTTAACCAATAACGCCAAAAATAAAAAAAAACACTCTATTGACGGTTCCCTCAGAAATATTAAACTTCTCGACCCCTTCTACAAATTAAAAGGACCAAACTTTCCAAGACAAACACAACACCAAAGTTAGAGTGCTTCCCTAAACATATCCATAATAATTAAAATGAATTCTTATTTAAAGTACCATCAGCACATTTAATTTACAAGGCAAAAACCTTTAAATAACCTATAGTTTTCATCTTAAGAATCTATCCAAAAACTAAAACAAAGTCTCTCTAACTTCCAAAAAAAAACATAACACAAAATCCTTATAAGACTTTATCCATAAATCATTCAAAACCCAATCTAATCAAAAAAAAACTGCCTAAGGCCTATTTTTAATGGGAGTAAAATCTAATATTTTTTTAACTCCCCTAATTAAACTTCTTAATAGTTATACAAAAAAAAACACCCACTCTGTCAAAAAGCTTCATACAAATAAAAAAAGCCGGAAGGACGAACCCTCCGGCTTTCTTAGAAAACTTAAATTGGCTTATCTTTGATATTCTGGCTTCTGGTTTTGATTGGAGAAAATTCCCCGCTCAGTACCTGAAGGCAATCCTAAACCAGGCTCAACGTACGTGCCAGGCCGAACGTGGTCCAAATGGTAGTCACTTTGATAAGTTTTACCAGAGCCTGCATCGATTCTCCAGTCATGGCGATCAAATCTCTGTCGTTGACAGTTAACTTGAACATTGCCAGGCCCATTATTTTTAAAATCGGTCTTTACTGCAATAGCATTCGTTTGATATCCACCAGGAGCTAAATCTCTCTTATACCATTTGCCCCAACCGTAAGCATGAGGTCCGATATCGAATTGAACATTCGTCTCAGCAGACTCACTTACATTGTAAATAATCCAAGAAGCGTCTTCACATACACTAGATTCACCAGCCTTAAGAGTTGTTACATTAGCTACCGCTACAGAAGCAAACGCAAACAAAGCCAATGCCGCAATAATTACGGAAGTTGTCCTTCTTATCATGTTCTCCCCCTTTCAAAAATTGAAAAGTTAAACTAACTGCAAAAATCCTAAACTAAAATATTCTAATGACTAAGAACTCTTTAAAAAAAATTCTAGGCCCTGGTCTTAGGGGCTTTAATTGTGGACCGAAAATATCAAAACAGGCAGAATAAGTCAAGCCCTATTTTTACATTTTCTAACCGAAGCTTAATACCAAATAAAACAAAAGCTTAAAATAAGGTATCTCAAAAAAAAAAATTAAACTCTAAACTTCAATGAAGTTAATTTCGTCAAATTTTTAGAGTTGATTAGAAGCTTTTCACCTTTTTCTGAAATATCATTGACCACTAATTGCAAACTTTTTAAACTCTTAAGAGTTGTTGAGTTTGCTAAAAACTCTGCCCCTTTGTCAGTTATCCCATTTGACTTCAAGTTTAACGTTCTAACTTTCCCAAAATGAGGCGATTCGGCAATGGCTTTAACTCCATCGTCTCCAATTGCATTCTGCGTTAAATCTAATGCACGCAAATTTGAGAGCTGTTCACATTCCGCCAACTTTCTAGCCCCTACTTCGCGGATAAACAGAGCTTTCAAAATTAATACTTGCCCGTCTTTACTCAGTCGCTCATTAAC
>CAWVUN010000166.1:0-5062 GCA_963932495.1 uncultured bacterium | reverse complement strand
TAAACGATCTTTTTTTACTTCACCAATTAACGTGACATTGACGAAAAAGTTTTTAGGAGACTGAACAGTATCTCCTCCTACAATTGAAAAGCAGTATTTTTCGGAAATGGCATTCATCCCAATATAAAATTTTTCCAAAAATTTGGGCGGTAAGTTTTTGGAAACCCCCAAGGTGATCAAAGCGAACTTTGGAGTTCCTCCCATAGCGGCAATATCGCTTAAATTTACTGAAAGGGTTTTTTGACCTAATAGTTGAGGAGTTGTAGTTTTCAAGTCAAAATGAATAGTTTCGACAAGAGCGTCGCAAGTCGCGATTAGAATTGTGTCTTTGCTAGGTTTAAAAGCCGCGCAATCGTCGCCGATCCCTTTAAGTACCTGTGGCGACCGGAATTTTAATTTGGATTGAAGGTTGGCGATTAACCCAAACTCGCCAAGTTCCTTAAGTTTCATTGGTTTTATCGAAGGGACACAATCTCGAGCCGGTTATGCGGTGATGAGTTGTCTAGTTTTCTCTTCTTTAAGGGTTTAGAGATAGAGTCTTATATTATAAAAGGGATTTAGGGATTATTAAAAAAGTCTGGCGTTATTGAGTCGATATCAAAACTTTTTTCGATTTGGATGTTAATTTTGTCACCTTCTTTTAGGCCAGCACGTTTCATCTCTTCCAAAAAAAGCGTTATTTCGACAGTTTCTTCAGTATGTGGAAACCAAATGCTAACATTTCTAAAGGTAGCCGCGCCATTCGGAGGACAAGACGTTTCTGTGATTTCCCCTTCTAATCTTATCATAGTAGAGAACCCTTTCAATTATGGAGCCATTTTGAATCAAAAATTACAAGATTTGACGAACCGAATTATTAAAGAAACGGATATTTTAGACCTTATTGAAAGCTCTGAAAAAAGCTTATGCAGAGCAACTCGTTTGAGATCCCAGGAACTCGGTCGGACTGTCGGCAAAATAAAACGCTGGATTAATTCCTTTGCTTTTTAATAGGATGTTGTCTTCTATAAATGGATTTTGAGCTAAAAATATGATCCTATCGATTTCGCTATAATCTGAATCCTTGAGAGCGAAGTTGATGGCTTTTTCCGCCAAATGATTTCGCAAGATAAAACGTGGATTGACTCGATTCATCTCTTGCAGGCGAGTTAGGTCGTCAGAACTTTCGTTTTCTAAGGCTTGCTCGTATTCTTTAAGCCATTTTTCTATATCTGTTGTGTCTGAGAACTTATCAAGCAGGGGTTGAATATCTCCATTTTTAAACCTAGACAACAGTCGAAAAAAATTAGAATAATCAATACGATGGCGATAAAGGACATCGAATAAATTTCCAACAAGGTTCTTGAAATCGGAATCGATAACTTTGATGCCAAGTTTTTGTGCCATGCGATTGCGGTAGGAGGAATTGTAGAGATCTTGATATCTTGATAATTCTTCTGCGATTATATTCTGGTCGATTAAAGAAGATAAGGCCAACCCTAGTTTCTCAAGGTTCCAGAAACCAATTTCAGGTTGTTTATAAAATGAATATCGGCCATGAGTATCGCTTGAGTTGGGAGTATACTGATGATTGAATGCATCCATAAAACAATAAGGCCCATAATCAAAACAGAGGCCTACTATGGACATATTATCCGTATTCATAACCCCGTGAACAAATCCAACTGACTGCCAAGCGGCAATGAGGTTAGCTGTTCTTGAAATGACTTCCCGAAATAATAAAGAGTATTTTTTTGGCTCATGAGTTAGTTCTGGATAATGTCGCCAAATGACATAATTGGCCAATTTATGGATATGTTTCGTTTTTTTTTTGTAATGAAATGCCTCAAAGTTTCCAAAGCGGATATGGGAATCAGCCACACGAATTAATATAGCAGGAATCTCGGGCATTTGCCTGAATATCAATTCTTTGAAACCAATAATACCTAATGCCCGTGTGCTTGGAATTCCCAACCCATGGATGGCTTCTCCGCCTAAGTATTCTCTTATGGAAGAGCGAAGCGACGCTCTACCGTCGAAACCTCTAGCAAAGCGAGTAGGCCCGGCCCCCTTTAAATGAATATCCCACTTAGATCCAGTCGAAGTTTCTACTTCTCCTAAAAGAATTCCTCGGCCATCTCCAATCTGAGGGTTATAAGATCCAAACTGGTGCCCCGTATAATACATTGCCAAAGGTTGAGATCCGGGAAGTTCTTTATTTCCCGAAAAGTACTCCAAGAAATCGATTTCTTTCTCTATGCCGGCAGGTAGTTCTAATAAATCTCCCACAGCTTGATTAAAATGAACCAAAAAAGGTCCTTCAACCGGGTCTGGGGATTTTGCTTGATAAAAATCTGAACCTAAATCAAAAAAAGCATTGTTAAAAGGAAGTCGTTCTAATTTTTGTGAAGACATTCTTACGTAATTTACTCCTACTCCGTCATTCGAAAAGATTGTGCGTAATAAGCTATCAGGTCTCGTATTGAAAGGATTCCTATAATTTTCTCTGCTTCGGTTACAATTAAGTGGCAGATTTTATTTTTTCTCATAAATTCGTTAGCCTGATCTACTTGAACAAAGCGGTCCATTGTTAGGAGCGGGGTGTCATAATCGTTCTTACCTCAGGGCTTAAGACCTTACAAGTTAGATCGGTGTCAGTCACAATCCCGACGAATTTGCCAAACTTCTTAACCATTAATAATTGAATATGATTTGCTTTCATGTATTGCTCGGCTTCATGAACTGATGATTCGTGGTCAATACTTAGAATTGAGCTGTTCATATAATCGCCTAATTCATCCATAATCAACCTCCCCAGTTTGGTGGCAAAGAAAGTTTTAACGATCTGAAAAGGAGCTCTGTTCTTAAATATCAGTTCCTACACTTATGAATTAATTATTTGACGAAGACAAAAGCCCCTATAAACCAATACTCTCATAATCCTTGTAGAGTGAAAAGGGTTTATTGCCTGAATATTTGGATAACTCCCTAAGCAGAGAAAACAGGCTTCAATTTTTTTATTGGAAAAGGCTAAAAAATAACCCCCCCAATCAGTTGATTATATATAAGGAATCAGATTCCACAATCAAACCGGACTGGGGGTCTAGGTCAAAATTATTGGGGGAGATACAGAATCTTTACAGACTTTTTACCAACCAAACGTGATAGATCTTTTTGTCTTTAAACTGCCAAAAAAGAGCTCCAACATTAAAGTGAACTAACCATACAGCTCCAGTTCCTTCTTGGCATATTTTTTTCTGGTAGCGATCTGTAATGAAAGTCACTTTTTCGCAGGTAGTCGAAGTCCAATAATGGTGTCCTCGGCCGTCGTCGAACAAAGGATTTACCCATGACTTTTTGCCGCTAGCATTTTTTACTCTTTCATGATGAAGTAGGGTATTTAATTCGGCTAGGGTTGGCAACCTCCAGCCGGTTTTATTAGCGGCTTTGGAAGATTCGGCGAGTCTTTCGGCATCTCTATAATCCATTTGCTGGAAAGCTCCGTCTTTATTAAAACCTTTCTTTACCCACAATAACTTATTGGTCGTATCCGTAACGGTGTCGTCTCCATTGTCTACGAAGGTAGGAGCCGACAGTTTTTCCAAGGGCAAATTTGCGATTTTTTTACATTGGACAATGAGCGGACCGGCACTAGGACATTTGTCCAAAACAGTAAATGGGCTCATCTTTTTAATCATTTTGCACACGTCATCTTTAGCGCATTGTGCGTTTACTTGGGTTACAAAAAAAATAGAAAAGATAGAAATTAGAACAGCTAATCGCATAAAGACCTCCCCCGAGATAAATACATTGGAAATAAACTCACTAGTTTATCGAGTATTAATCTTGAAAGGATACTATATTTTCTGGGTGGATAATATGATTAATTCGAACAGGTATAATGCCTGTTAATTGTTTTAATTTAAAGCCTTATCTAGCTTAACAAAAGCTTCTTCACTCTTTAACTCTAAAAAATGAGGCGTATCGACGATACGATTAGAGGTTGGGTCGGGATTGATATTGATAACTTTAGTTCCCCGGTCTTGAAGACTTAAGGCGATGTAGTCATTCGTTGGAACTGCGCCAGAGCTTCCTATTAAAATTGCTAAATCGGGAAGCTCCCTTATGAATAAGCCAAACATTTCTTCTTGCTCAGGGTGTCCTACATATTCCTCGTCTCCAAACATTAAAATATGTGGTCGCGCGATACCTTTGCATTGTCGACAAGTTGGGAAATTTGAGGCCTTCATTGTGTCGTAATCTAAATCGCACAGGGGAACTGCTGACTCGCTCCAATATCCGTATGAACAAGTATCTAGGCATTGCAATCGCCACATAGAACCGTGGACCTCTTTTATTTTATCGTCTGGCGCGCCTGATTTTATATGGAATCCATCCGTATTTGTTGTATGAATGAAACTATCTTTAAAACGATTTTTCATCCATTCGTTAAGGATGAAATAACCTTTATGAGGTTGATTTTCTTTAGAGTTACGTCGGCGCCATTCGTAAAACGCCCAAGCGTGTTGTAACTCATTGCGAAAAGCCCATGGGCTAGCTAGATCTTGAGCTTCAAGGTTTTTGATTTTAAATGGCGGAAAATTTTTCCAGTAACCTTCTTTATCGCGGAAGGTGGGGATGTTTGAGTCAGCACTCATTCCGGCACTTGTCAAAAATAAAACTCGACGCGCTTTGGAAATCAGAGAAGCCGCTTCTTGAATTATTGAATCAGGCATGACCGTCCCACTCCTTTAAAAAACGATTCAAGTATTCTTCCATAAACCGATGTCGTTCTTCAGCTATTTTACCCCCTGTTTCGGTATTCATGCGGTCTTTTAATAGTAAAAGTTTTTCATAAAAATGATTGACCGTGTGGCCTTTATTTTTTTTATAGGCTTCAAAGCTTTCGTGCATTACTGGAGGTTCGTCTGGGTGGTACATTAATCGGTCCTTATTACCACCGTAAGCGAATGCACGGCCGATCCCGACAGCACCGATAGCGTCCAATCGGTCTGCATCCTGAACGGCGTTGCCTTCCAATGAATTCATTGGTGTGGCGACTCCTGCGCCTTTGTATGAGATG
>CAWVUN010000165.1:0-5063 GCA_963932495.1 uncultured bacterium | reverse complement strand
AACAAGATATCCATGATGTCTGAATGTCTGAAACTAAAGAGAATCCAGAGAAGGCATGTGGTTTCATTGGGATGGCAATTAACGTTATTAAAGAACGTAACTATGCCGCCGCCATGGCAGTTGGCGCAATCCCAAAACCTGTAATGCCAGAGATTTTTAAACGTATTACTGATTGATTATTCAAAAACTAACCGGATAAATATCCATTTTCGGTTGATCAAGTAAAAGCGAATCAAGGCAATATGGATGACTCATTGCAGTAATTGCTATGATTTTGGCAAGGTTGACACGGGCTAGGTGAGAACCGATATTCAGAAATTTTGGACGGATCGTTATCGTCTAGATTCTTTTACTGTGGGGCTTCTAGATAAATTCCATGATTTTAAAAAGCCGTGGTTTAATTTTGAGGCATATCGTAAAACCCAAAGCTATAGCAATACGCCAACGGACGGTATTTGGTCACGCGCTCCGTATCGTCATAATGGTTCAATTCCAACACTTTGGGATCTATTACAACTGGAAGATCAAAGACCCATTACATTCTATAAAGGATATAAAGTTTATGACCCCCATTAAAGTTGGGCTTATTAGTACCGGCTCAGATGCGGAGAAAAAAGGATTCCCATTGAATACGACTTTATTAGGTAACTCCAATGCCGGTCACATGTATGGTACAAATCTATCGGACGAAAAAAAATGGCTGCTGAGTGAACATATGAAAACGCTGTAGATTCATAAAAAGAGAAAATATGTGCCCATAAAAGATGAGTTAGTTCAAAAAGTTAAGAATGCATACGCGGAATTTAAAAGCAAGGCGAGCGAATAAACACATGATGGAGTCATGCAAGTTCTTGAAAAAAATCATCACTCCGCGCATGCTGTAATCAATAATTCAAACGAAAAAACTATGGGGTCTGAGTTTTCTCATGCCTTACCCGTATTAGATAAAGTTCCTTTAGGATAAAAAAAACTACCAACGACCAAAATTGAATTACCGACAAAGTCAAAATCGGACGGTTAGTTGTTAGCTAAAGCTAAATGGGATTTGCTTGATCCATGTTGGCTTGGACCATTGGACCAGTGGTTACTACATCTTGAAAACAAGGCGTTTTTTAATACTAATCCTCAAATCATTACTATCCCAGATAATGTGAGCTTTGCTATTGCAGGAGATTGGGGAACTGGAAATTGCCGGGATAACGCTCCCAGTTCGAAAGTGGGTAATCAAACCCAAAAATTAAATTCCGATTATACTGTTCACCTCGGAGATGTTTATTATCCGGGGACGAAAGAAGAGGAAATCAATAATTTGGTTGACTGTTGGCCCATGAGATTTAAATCTGGTTTCACGCTCAATTCGAATCATGAAATGTATAAAGGAGCCATATAATATTTTGAACAGGCTCTATTAAATAAATTCATTGACCAGAAAGGTTGTAGTTCCTTCGCGCTTGAAAATAGTGACTGGTTGATTGTAGGTCTGAACACCGCTTACTATGCAAGCACTAAAGACTTGTATTTGACCGGCAACTTGGATGACGGCTAGATAAGTTGGTAAAAAAAATTATCCAAAAATAAACGAATCATGATGTTAACGCATTATGAAGGTTATGATATTGAAGAGAAAGTTCAAACCGAAGTTCATAAACAATTTGTTAAAGGTCTGGGCTGTGAACCAGATGTGTGGTACTGGGGACATGCACCCAATGCGATTGGATTTAATCCTAAGGCGAGTTTTTATGGACAGGGCTATTCACTGCGGAAACGCTTCGGTGCTCAAGGTGATCAACAAGTAGCATGGTATGAAACGAAACCTGCAGAGGATCCGAAGATACCTATAAGTATGTTCAATGGTTTTGCTCATGTTGTTCTAGAGGGCTCTTCCATTAAGGAATAGTTCATAGATAAAAACGGCATTGTCCAGCATAAATGCCAACCTATTAAAGGATAATTGTCTGAACTTCACTCTGGGAGAGTTAAGTTTTCGTCCACAACCCCAGTGGGACCAGGGTTGTGGTGCCGTCGTTATATTATAAAACGCCTAGTCGGCGTGCTTGCGTAAGAAGGTAGGAATATCGAAATCGACAGAAGTTGTGAAGGAAGAATTAACTGTCGTATCTCCTTTAATCAAATTTGCTAGATTTTTAAGTGATTCTTCTGTTTCCTTCGGGTCTTCTATCTTCGTTTCTTCTTTCTTTTCTTTGTGATTCATCAATTGATGAACAACCGCTTTGGGGGCTGCCACAGGAGTCTCGATAACTTGCTCGTATCCGGTGGCGATTACTGTAACTCGCATTTCATTGTCTAGATTGTTATCGATAACCGCTCCAAAAATAATATGAGCATCATCGTGGGCACTGTCCTGAATCAATTCAGCCGCTTCACTAACTTCATGTAAAGTTAAGTCCGAGCCGCCAGTAACATTGATCAAAAGTCCGCGCGCTCCGTCTACGGAAGAATCGTCTAGCAGTGGGCTTGAAATGGCCTTTTGAGCCGCGTCAATCGCTCGATTCTCTCCTGTAGCAATTCCAGTTCCCATCAGCGCTTTACCCATCTTCGACATAATTGCGCTTACATCCGCAAAGTCGAGATTGATCAACCCAGGAATTACGATTAAATCAGAAATACTGGATACTGCTTGTCGTAAGACATCGTCTACAGCTGAAAATGCAGATGTAAAAGAAGTTTGTTTTCCTATAAAGCTCAAAAGCTTTTGATTTGGAATGACGATGAGAGTGTCGACCGCCTCTTTAAGAGCCTCGATGCCTTCTTCGGCTTGCTTTTGGCGTCTTTTGCCTTCAAAAGAGAATGGTCTAGTTACTACTCCTACCGTAAGTGCACCTGATTCTTTGGCAGCTTTAGCCACGACAGGAGCCGCTCCCGTTCCGGTTCCTCCACCCATGCCTGCAGTAATAAATACCATATCTGCTCCGTTAAGCATTTCATGGATCTGATCTTCATTTTCTTCTGCTGCCTTTTTCCCAACATCTGGGTTTGAGCCTGCTCCAAGTCCCTTAGTTAACGCTCCGCCAATTTGGACTTTGAATGGGCAGTTAGACATTTCTAGCGATTGAAGATCGGTGTTTGCAACAATGAACTCTACTCCCATGATACTGGAGTTGATCATGGAATTAACGGCGTTGGTACCCCCTCCACCCACTCCAAATACCTTAATGCAAGCAGAATATTCGCTAACATTATCAAATTCGATTAAAGCCATGGTTCCCTCCTCATTGATAAAATCTCTCTATTAAATCCTAGTCATTTATAAGAAATTAAATTGCGGTAGTATAAAACGGCCAGCCGTTTAGTAAAAAATTTATTCATCAGAACTAATATAATTATTGGAATGAAGTGTTCTCTTGATTCTAAAAGAATTCCTCCACCCAATCTTTCATCCTCGTTAAAATTTTTTCAAATAAGTTTCTGCCTTTTAGTTCTCGTGCGTTACCTGCTTTAAAACTTCGTAATCCATAGAGAATTAATCCGGCGCTAGTTGCGTAACGTGGGTTATTTATAACATCAATCAATCCTCCAAGACCTTGAGGAATTCCCACTCTCACAGGAACTTGGAATACGCGTTCGGCTTGGTCGGCAAGACCTTCCATGCAGGAGACGCCACCGGTTAGAACGACCCCTGAAGATAACAGGTCGTGAAAACCGGAAAGTTCGATTTCGTTATTAATGATTTCAAACATTTCTTTTGAGCGAGCTTCTATTATCTCGCTCAAAATTTTTCGGGAAACTTGTTGTGGTGCGCGACCACCAACATTAATAATTTCGATCATCTCGTCTTCTTTTACAAAACTTGGACATGCGCAGCCGTACATGTGTTTAATTTTTTCCGCTTCGTTATTAGGAGTTCTTAATCCAATGGCGATATCATTTGTCATTTGTGCTCCGGCAATAGCCAATACGGAAGTCTGTTTGATCGCTCCTTGGTAGAATAAAGCAACGTCCGAAGTTCCTCCTCCGATGTCAATCAAAGCCACTCCTAATTCTTTTTCGTCGTTGGAAAGCACGGATTCGCTAGAAGCTAGCTGTTCGAGAACGATATCTTGCACTCCGATACCAGCCTTGTTCACACACTTGACGATGTTCTGAGCGGAAGTGACAGCGGCTGTGACGATGTGAACTTTTGCTTCCAGGCGAACGCCCGCCATACCAAGAGGAGTTTTAATTCCATCCTGATTGTCAATGATAAATTCTTGTGGGAGGACATGTAGTACCTCTCGATCCATTGGAATTGCAATAGCTTTTGCGGCTTCTATCACTCGGCTGACGTCTTGTTCTGTAACCTCCTTATTTTTGACTGCGATAATACCGTGGCTGTTCATGCTTTTGATGTGGCCACCAGCGATCCCTACAAATGCAGATTCGATTTCGCATCCCGCCATTAACTCAGCTTCTTCTACGGCGTTTTTGATCGATTCGACAGTGCTGTCAATATTGACCACCACGCCTTTACGAAGCCCGGTTGAAGGGTGTTGACCGAGACCAATGATATCGATTCCACCGTTTGGTGTTACTTCCCCGATAATGCAACAAATTTTTGTCGTTCCAATATCTAGGCCAACCAAAAAATTGTTCTTTTTGGACATTGAACCGTTTCTCCCAGGTTATGAGCTATGAAAGATCTCTCTTTTGGGTTTATCTAATTGTCGAACAATTGCTTTGTCTTTAAACGTCAAATCGATTGAGGAAGATTTAGAATCTTCTTCCGCAAGCAACTCCAAAACGATTTTTAAATTTTCAAAACTTTTTTCAATATTGTGCAAATTCATTTTGACTTGAAACATTTTATCTTTGCTAATATAAAGAGCTATTCCTTCTTCTATAAATCGCATCGAATCGGTCGGATTGTTCTTAAAAAAATCAAGACGATTAATATAGTGCATTGCCTTCAAGCCAGCGGCTAAGTGGGTTCCTTCTAAGACGCTTCCTGGTCTTGGATTATCGTTTGATAACCCGAAGATAATAGGAAGAGGACCATAATCTTTACTGGTTTCTTCTAACAAAACTCCATATTGATCCATGATGTATGGCTTATCTAAAATTGCTTT
>CAWVUN010000164.1:0-5093 GCA_963932495.1 uncultured bacterium | reverse complement strand
CAGCAGGTCTTGTGTTAGGAATTATGGGGTGGTTAAAAATTCCATTGGACATGATGACCATCACTATCGCAGCCATTACTGTCGGCATTGCGGTTGACGATTCCATTCACTATATCCATCGATTTAAAGAAGAATTCCCCGAGGACTGTGATTATTCTGCTACGGCAAATCGTTGCCATAGTAGTATTGGAAAAGCCATTTACTACACATCCATCACTATCACTGTTGGGTTTTCCATTTTGACTTTTTCTGACTTCATTCCTACAATTTATTTTGGGCTATTAACTGGGGTGGCAATGGTCGTCGCTTTAATTAACAATTTAACCCTTCTCCCAATTCTCATTATCGCTTTTAAACCATTAGGCCCCGGCGATGGATTTAAAGAAATAGTTGCTGGCAAAACGCCCGCTTAACCTAATTCAGCGTTTCAACTTTAGAAAAAGTATATTACGGATTGAGGACCGTCTTGAACGGTCACATTTAATTTGTTATTGTTTAAGTAGGTCTATTTAATATTCCAGGAGTCCTCTGAGATGAAAAACCAAAATTCTTTCAAATTTATAGTTTTTGCAGTATTGCTTACATTTTTTTTACTTTGCACAACGATCACATCTGCCTCGCAAGAAGTTACCACCGCTATTAAATCTACTATCGATCAAGTAGTCGATTTACTAAAAGACGAAAAATTTAAAGATAATAAAGGAGCTCGTATGGCCAAACTTCGAGAAATCATCAACCCAAGGTTTAGCTACACACAAATGAGCATGCGTTCTCTTGCTAAACATTGGAATGATAAATCAAACGAAGAAAAACAAAACTTTATTAACCTTTTTGGCAAACTTCTCGAAAACTCTTACGCAACCAAACTAGAATCATATAGTAATGAGAAGATTAATTACGGGGAAGAAATTATTAAAGGGAAATACGCTATGGTCAAAACTGAAATCGTTCGTTCGGATGGAACGATTAACGTAGACTATAAGTTGATCCAAGAAAATGGCGATTGGAAAGTATATGACTTCGTTATTGAGGGAGTAAGTATGATAAATAATTATCGTTCCCAATTCAGTCGAATAATTCGAAAAAACTCTTATGAGGGACTCAAGAAGAAACTTCTAGAAAAAATTCAAAATCTTGCAGACAACGAATTAGACGGATAATCGACAAATAGGTTTAATTTGTGAAAAGTTCAATTATTAGCCGCGCCCCTACGCGCATTGATTTAGCCGGCGGTACTTTAGATATCTGGCCTATACACCTATTACTCAACAATCCACCGACAGTTAATGCCGCTATCAATATTTACGCAACGACTAAGATAAAGCCGCTTAGCGGTAAAACTATCCGAGTTAAATCTAAAGATCTAAATTTAGAAGAAAGTTTTTCCTCGTTAAATAAAATCCCAAAAAAACATCCTTTAGATTTAATTTTAAAAACAATTCAGTTTTATAAACCTAAAACGGGTTTTATATTAGAGACCGATTGCGAGGCCCCAGCCGGATCAGGCATTGGCGGATCTTCCGCTTTGGGTATATCTTTAAATGGCGCATTAAACCGGTTCACCGGTAAAAAATTAAACAATTCCCAAATTTTAACGGTTACTCAAAATATTGAGACTCAGGTCATATCCGTTCCAACAGGTTGGCAAGATTATTACCCTGCGCTCTACGGCGGTATTCTTTCTCTTCAATCCAATATCCTAAAAATTGAACACCAAAAAATCAAAGTAAACTTACCCAAGTTAACCGATCAATTTATTCTTTGTTATACCGGAAAACCTAGAAAATCAGGAATTAACAATTGGGAAGTTTTTCGCGAAACTATTGACGGAAATAAAAAGGTTTTAAAAAATCTTGAGGCTATCGGCAATATTTCAAAAAGGATGTCTGCCGCATTAGTAAAAGAAAACCTCTCTAAACTACCTTCTTTAATAGAAGAAGAATGGAACGCCCGAAAAGCTCTTGCTCCAGGGATTGTTTCTCCAGAAATCCATCAGATAGTCGTTGCCGCTAAAAAAGCTGGCGCATTGGCGGCAAAGGTTTGCGGTGCCGGAGGCGGAGGATGCGTTGCATTCGCTGTCAACAAAAATAAAAGAAATTCCGTTATCAAAGCAATTGAGAAAAAATGCGCACGCTATCTTGATTTTAAATTTGTCCAAAAGGGGTTGGAAGTTAAAGAATCGATCTAACTTAAAAGTGCCAATTATCATAAAAAATAAGGCCTGTTAAAATAAACTCAGAAGGACCTTTATGGAAAAGATTTTCATCAGAAGAAATCTTTTTTGCTATTGGAGCTTTAGCATTAGGCGGTATCTCATTTTCAATAAATTATTCGCAAATAAAGCCAACTCCCCCTTCTTTAATCCTACCTCAAGAAATTCAAGACGAAGACTTTCGGTTAATACAAAATGTCTCTAAAGTTATTTTTCCACGAATACACTAAAGCCAATGAAAACTACCATAAAGCTATCGCAGTTTTTGAGGAAGAAACTACTTCCAGCAAGTAGGGATCATTCAGGAATGAATAGGAGAGGTTTATTTAGTGACTAACAACATCGATGAAGCGGAGAGAGAATATTTGACCGCTTTTAAATCACACGAACAAGCCCAATACTCACAGAAAAAAGCTCAAGCTTTAAAAAAAATTGGTGATATGTATACCCATCTGAAACAGGGAGAAAATAGAGCCGTTTGGTATCAAAAAATATTGACTAAGATTAATAACCAGCCTGCATCATTAACACTTGCACGGATAGAAGAGTCTTTAGGACGACATTACGAGGCTTAAAAAAAAACCTGCAAGCAATTAACTTTATTTCCGCAACACAAAAAAAAATTAGAAACATCTGAAATCAAATAGAAGAGGAACACATGCCTCATATTCTAGATCTATTGATGAAAAAAACTCTGAGCTTCATCCACACGCAATAAGATCGAGAACCCCTTCAGACAATCGCCCATAAAAACATTAATGAAACCTAAAAACATAAATCAGACAACTACCAAAAATATTTTTATGGAAATTACGCTACCCACACATTGTCTTTCAACAAAAAAAATATTTTCATTTTTTTTTACAGTCTTCGCAGCCCTAACTATTTGCTTACTCTCAGGGGAAAAAACCTATGCAGACTTTTCAAAGCCAGGCCTCTCAACATCTGTTCCTTTATATTCCGCCCTATTAACAGATAATTTAGAGGAAAGAAAATCAAAAAACGAATTCAGTTGTATGAAGCGAATTTATCTTTATTTTTCTTGGAGGAACATCGCCGGCACGCACGAAATAACCGCTTTTTGGGTTAACCCTAAGGGCAAGCAACAAAATCAGATCAAATTAAAGTTTATTGCCAATCAAGCCAAAGTAGAAAACTGGGTCGCTTTGGAATTCAACAATCTTTTTAACGAAAGATATCCATTAAGCCCGGATATTAGCACCACAAAATTTGTTGGTAAATGGAAAGTGAGAATTCTTTTAGATGGGAATTTATTAGAAACAAAAAACTTTTATGTGAATTGTGGGTAATATTAATTTTAAAATATGTCAATCCCTCTTTTAATCTATAAACTTCTATTCTTGGCTTTTGGTCTCCGTAGGTTCAGAATCATCATCAAACCTCTGTATCATTGACTCCATATCTTTCTTATTTTTTTTTACTTTTTTTAATAGTTCCCTTGTCTCTTCATCAGGAAAAAGAGAATTTAAATCGTTAGTCTCATTTGGGAATAAGACATTTAAATCAATTTCTTTATCAGGGATCTTTTCTTTTTCCTCTCCTTCAGAAACAACCGAATCAGCTTGTCGTATTTCTTCCTCTGTCATTTTATATTCCTTTTTAAGACTCTCTAATAATTTCCGCATTAAACAACGATTGTCCGCGAATCCTGACTAATCGTTCAACCGCTTCCATCACATCTTTTACGCTAATATCCTCAATACAATAGGGTTTACTATGGACAGAAGGTTTGCACTCTTTAAAAAAATTTTGTTTACAGGGCGAACATGGAAAGTTTTTAGTAACAATTTCGTAGTTATCGGAATCCATAAAAGGTCCTGTCGTTTGAGGGCTGCCTGGACCAAAAATTCCCACCAGGGGAGTATTCATCATAGCTGCTAAATGCATCATCCCGCTATCATTTCCAATGAAAACATTACATTTAGAAATAACAGCTGCGGTCTCAGGCAAACTTAAAGAGGTTAAACATAAAACTTTATCCGCAGGACATGAACCCACGATCGATTTTAAAGTATCGCTCTCCGATTTATCGCCCAATAAAATAACTTTTGCATCATACTCTTTAAGAAGTTTTTGGCACAAAACTCCAAATCTCTCCTCATGCCACCTTCTTGGTAACTTAGACCCGCCAGGATGAATAGCAACTAAAAATTCTCCGGAGCGCACACTAAGATCAGCTAGTACTTCCTTTGCTTTTATCCTTGAATCAATTTTAACAGTAGGCATAAACCGAGTTTTCATTTTCTTCAATTTTAAAGGACTCAAAATATTCAGAAAATAATCTACTCGGTGTAATTCAATCGCTACTTTGTCTTTTTCTACAGAATGAGTCAAGAAAACATCACGGATCTCTGTATTATAGCCAAGTCGATATTTTGCTCCAGTTAATCTTAGCAAGAAAGCACTTTTAAAAGAATTAGGAAACGCCACACCTAAATCAAAGTTATTCTTAGATAAACTCCTAGAAAATTGGGTTTGATCCCAAAACCTAATGTTATCGCCAGAAGGAATTTCATAAATAGTATCTATAGCGGCATGTCCTTCTAAAAGTCTCTGCGAAGGGGCCCGAACAGCTATAGATATTTTCGCCTCCGGATATCGATCAAACAATGCTTGGACCGCCGGAAGAGCAAGAACCACATCTCCAATCCAGTTAGGCATCCACAATAATATTTTCGAGATTTTTATTAGATCAAGATCATTTTCCATACTTAACTTTGACACAATACCAAGACCTCATATCCTTATTTCAAATTTTTTCTCATGTTATCCGCCGAATTTTTGCTCCAAGCTTAGATAATTTTTTTTCCATTTTTTCATAACCTCGGTCGATATGATAAATCCTAGAAATAGAGGTTTC
>CAWVUN010000163.1:0-5094 GCA_963932495.1 uncultured bacterium | reverse complement strand
AAGAGTCCCCAATGCGATAGCCGCAGCACCCAGGTGAATAAAAATTAAAATAATATTTTGCATATTATAAAAAAACCAACTAAAAGAATTTATCCTCTTATATTAATTCACACAGTTTTATTGGAATTCAAAAACGAGCAAGAAAGAAAAATATAATAAAACAAGTGCTTTTAACAGCTTCTTGAAGAATTATTAGATTCCTTTTTCAATTAAATCTAGTAGTAAACGAACGCCAATCCCAGAAGCTCCTTTTGGAACGTACTCTTTTCCTTCTCCCCAAGCCGTTCCCGCAATATCCAAATGCGCCCAGGGTTGATCCCCTACAAACGATTTTAAGAAAGCTCCAGCTGTAATAGTGCCCGCTCCAACACCTGGACTTGCAATATTTTTCAAATCGGCAATGTTGCTTTTTACCGCTTTTTCATATTCCTCTAGTAATGGCAACTCCCAAACTCTTTCCCCTGTAGCATCTCCACTCTTTTTTAGTTTGTTAACCAAATCATCGTTGTTTGATATCACTGCAGAGATATGATGGCCTAATGCGTGAATAACCGCGCCTGTCAGAGTAGCTAAATCTATAATTGCCTTAGGTTTATAACGTCCAGCATAAGAAAGTCCGTCCGCTAAAATGAGGCGACCTTCAGCATCTGTATTTAAAACTTCAATGGTTTTACCGCTCATACTCTTAATAATATCTCCAGGCTTAATTGCTGACCCACCCGGCATATTTTCTGTAGTTGGAACTATTCCTACCACGTCTACCTTCAGCTTCAGTGAAGCAATCGCTTGCATTGCGCCAATAGTAGCTGCTGCTCCCATCATATCCATTTTCATCTCGTCCATACCAGCCGGCGGCTTTAATGAGATCCCTCCAGTATCAAATGTAACGCCTTTCCCAACAATAGCAATCGGGCTCTTTTTATTACCCCCTTTGAAATATTCCATCACAATCAGTTTAGGCGGTTCATCGCTACCTTTTGCAACTCCAAGGAAAGATCCCATCCCTAAGCGCTTTATTTCTTTCTCTCCTAAAACCTTGCATACAATTCCATACTTTCGGGACATTTTTCTCGCGGTATCTGCAAGATAAGTTGGGGTAGCTTTATTACTTGGGTGATTGCCCAAATCTCGCGCCAGAAAAGTTGAATCAGCAATTTTTTGAGCTTTATCAATTGATTTCTTTAACGCTGGTAAATCACTTTGGGTGGTTAAGAAGACAATTTCACCGATTTGAGAATCGTCGCTGTTTTCCGACTTGTAAGAGTCGAATTTATAAAGCGCAAGGAAAGTTCCTTCAGAGAAATAAAGCGTTTCTAAATCTAGGTTTTTTGAGGAATCTTTGATATCAAAACTACCCGCTCCGCCAGAAGAAAGGAAAGAAACTTTTTTAAAACAATTTTTTTCAGCAATCTTAATGGCCGTTCCAGCGGCTTGACGAAGTTTCTCACCCGAAACGTCTTCCGATTTTCCCACTCCAACCAACAAGATATTATTAGCTTTTATCTTACCCAATGAATTTAAAAGCAATGTTTGATTTAGTTGTCCTTCAAATCGTTTTTCTTTATATGCTGAAGCTACAACGCCATTTAACTTAGCGTCCAACTCTTTTGCACAGTTCTCTGGCTTAGCAGTTTCAACGCAAGGAACAATCAAACAAGGGGTAATATGTGCCGTAGGTTTTTCAGACTTTAAATTAAATTTCATCATAAATCCATCAATGGGGTTAGCGTTTGGTTTTCAGTAGGTTCAATATATATAGCTCAAAATTTTATTAGAGTCTTTCTTTTCAAACAAGAAAAAAGAGATAGACAAACATATAGAAGATTAAAACTGATTCACAGCACTTCTAGGTTTTTTGCCTTGTATCGCATCAAGAGCGTTTTCAGCAACTAGAACCGCCATTCGGTCTCGCGTCTCATAGCTTCCACTCCCAATATGAGGCAAAACTAGTATATTATCTTCATCCAATAAACCATCTACAATTTCAGGCTCGTTTTCGTAAACATCTAAAGCGGCTGCGGCAATTTCATTATTTTTTACTGCTTCTAATAATGCAATATCATCGACTACCTTTCCGCGAGCGGCATTGAGAAAAACCGCCGTTGGTTTCATCAATCGGAACTCTTTTTCTCCAAAAAGGTATTTACTATTCTCATTTAAAGGCAAATGCAAAGTAATGAAATCAGATTGTTCGATTAATTGTTGGAAGGAGACAAAGGTTAAATTATATTTTTTTTCAGTAGCAAGATCTAATCGGTTCCTCTGAAAATATAAAACCTTCATATCAAAACCTAAGGCTCGGCGAGCCACCGCCCGACCAATTTCTCCACAACCGACAATTCCCAATGTTTTTCGATAAATGTCATGGCCCAAAAATAGCTTGGCCTCCCAACCTCTGAACTTCTTTTCCCTAGTAAATCTATCTGCCTGGACAATTTTTCGAGCAGCGGCTAAAATCATCGCCCATGTCAAATCGGCTGTCGTTTCGTGCAAAACTCCTGGCGTATTTGTTACCCAAATCTTTCTTTCTGAAGCTCGATTACAATCAATATTATTAAAGCCTGCAGCATAATTACAAATTACTTTTAATTTTCCCCCAGCATCTATAACGTTTGCGTCGATTTTATCCGAAAGGTAGGTTATCATGCCGTGGCTAGCATCCGCCATTATTTTAAGCTTTTCCTGATCAGGCGGAAGCCCCGAATCATTTAAATATAACTCACAATGGGGCTGCAATACCTCTAAACCCGCTTCTGGAAATGCGTTTGTTATTGATACAATTGGTTTCATTTTTAAAATAAATTAATAGTTAAAAAAGCTTTTTAAATTTAATTTCGCAAAAAACATGGCGAAACCGCTAAAATACTCATTTTTAGAGACTTACTTTAATGGTAAACTAATAATAGAACAACTCTCTAAAATTAATTGCATGATATGAAAATTTTATTCTTAGTTCCACCCGAAACAGTTACCATCGAATCCTCCGTACCAAAAATGTTAGAGGGAGGAAAAGGATTCTATCCCAAATTGGGATTGATGTACGTCGCTTCCTATTACGAAAAAATAACCGGTAACCAACCTGTATTTATTGATTGTCCTCCTGAAAAATATTCAATGGAAGAAATGCTCCAAAAAGTCCGAGAAATCGAACCTGACTTAATCGGAATGAGCATCATGACTTTCAATCTATTAGATGCGATGGAAGCGGCAAAAGAAATTAAGAAAGAAAAACCAAATATAAAAATATGCCTTGGCGGTCCGCACGTTAATTTATATCCAAAGGAAACCCTTGGATTACCCGAAATTGATTACGTCGTTTTTGGAGAAGGCGAACCCATATTTACTCAGTTAGCGACAACGTTGGATTCAGAAGGACCAGAGTCCGAGAACATCTCCAAAATTAAGGGCCTCGGTTGGAAGCGAGATGATCAACTTAACATCAACCCGGCTGCTACAGACTTATTAGATCTAAATGAATTGCCTTTTCCCGCTCGACATTTGGTAGATGTTTCCCGTTATGAGCATATTATTGGCGAAGGTCAGCAGTTTTTCACTATGCAAGCGACAAGAGGTTGCCCAGCCGCTTGCACGTTCTGCGATATTAGAAAAACCACATTTAGAGAAAGAACTCCTGAAAATGTCGTAAGCGAAATCGAGCAACTCGTCGAAATGGGAGTTGACGACTTATTCTTTGTAGACGATACCATCACTATCAACAAAAAAAATCTAATTGAAACTTGTAACTTGATAGTGAAAAGAGGAATAAAAATAAATTATAAAATTTCCGCAAGAGTAGATACTGTTAATCCTGAACTTTTGGCTGCATTAAAGCGTTCCGGGTGTTATCGAGTTCACTACGGAATTGAATCCGCTACACAACGTCATCTCTTATACCTTGAAAAAGGTCAAACATCGGAGAAAGTTTTACGCGCTTGCAAATGGACACGGGAAGCTGGTATTGGTTTTTTTGCTTATATGATGATAGGAATTCCCACCGAAACTAAAGAAGAAATGTTCCAAACCGTAGATTTTGCTAAGAAACTAAGTCCGGATTACGCACAGTTTTCAATCTGCACTCCATACCCTAAAACAGAGCTCTATTTTAGAATGCTTAAAGAGGGTATTCTACCAAGCGATCACTGGCAAGATTTTGCTGAAAATCCTCGCGCCGACTTTAAGATTCAATTCTTCAATAAAGACTTTACAGATTTAGAGTTAAGAGAACTTCAAGACGAATGCCATGCTCGATTTTATCGTAGTCCCACTTATCTGATGAAGCAAGTTTTTAGGGTTAAGTCTTGGGCAGACTTTACGGCTAAAGCTCGAATGGGAACTAAGATTATAGCTTCTCGAATGAGGGCTTAGCAAATTCAGCGAGGCTTTAGTAAAAATAGTTACCTCAAAGTTGCTAACAAAACTTCTTTATTTTTCAATTTAATGCTGGGTTAAAGGTTTTATCGTTTAATTTAAACATTCCCTTTTCCCATTCAACCCGCGCGGTATAACGGTTTCCGTCTTTAGTAATTAGTCCTTGCCGCTCTAAGTCCTTGACTGGAATTTTTCTGGTAACCTTCTTTCCGTCCTCTGAAGTTTTAAACTCTTTATCTAAATAGATAGCTGGTACACCAAAGCTTCCTTTAACAGCAATACCATTGAGCAAAGCAAGTGGATTAAAGCCAGATGGAGATATATAAACACCTTTATAATCAAAAATTAAGGAACCGTCTATCATCCCTTCTGGAGTCTTGAGTTCAATCTTTGAAATTTCGAATTGAGGAGGTTTATTTTGTAAACCATTTAACAACTCTCTTATTTTAGTAACGGTTTGATCGTCTTTTCCTCCCGTTCTAATAAATAACACAACTTGCTCTCGTAAACTTTTCATTATCACAGGGTTTAAATTTCTGAGTTGCATCGCCAACGTTCCAGGCCCAAAGTTCTTTTTTCCATCTTCATATGTATCCAAAGTACTCGCCAAAGTAATACTTTGATCAAACCCAGATTCAATCGAATTTACCAAAAAATATAAGTTACGAAAGGAGGCGACTTCTTTATCATCTCGATATGAAAACCTATCAATATCTAAATTTAATT
>CAWVUN010000162.1:0-5095 GCA_963932495.1 uncultured bacterium | reverse complement strand
GTAGTTATCCCCGTATATAAAAAGCCAGCCTCAGTTTCGACAATATAAACAGTCCAAGAGCGAACGCTAGCAGTCATAACAATTTTTGGATATTAATATTGGATGGTAGTAACGCTCAAACCAACTTCAGGAAATCATTAGAGGCTTAAGACGGAACAAACAAATTATTATAAGCCTTTTAAACTATGGAAGAAACCGCCAGTCAAAGATTACTGATGATAACTATCAGCTAGCGATTTTTAATTATGCGGCATTGATATTTGAAACTAATTGTTGAAGCTCGTCAGCCATGAGGGCTAATTCGCCTGCAGCAACTTGAGTATCTGCAGCTCCTTGGTTTGTCGTTTCAGCAGCATGTGCTACGCCGCTAATATTGCGATTAATTTCTTCAGTTCCTCTAGCAGCTTCTGAAACTGTAAGCCCCATTTCAGATGTAGTTGCGGTTTGCTCATCAACCGCCGTCTCTATCGTGCTAGAAATATTGTTTATCTTGTTTATAACTTTAGTCACTTCGGTAATCGCTCCAACAGCTTTTTTGGTATCCGATTGAATTGCATCAATTCGCTGAGCAATGTCTCCTGTAGCTTTAGAAGTTTCTTTAGCTAATTCTTTAACTTCATTAGCAACTACAGCGAATCCTTTTCCAGCTTCTCCAGCTCTTGCTGCTTCAATCGTAGCATACAAAGCCAATAGGTTTGTCTGCTCCGCAATGGAGTTTATCACTTTGATAACTTGCCAAATTTCATTACTACTTTCTCCTAATTTACTGATGGTATCGTTGGTGGATTGGACAATAGTCAATGCATCATGAGCCACCGTAGCGGCTTCGTTAGAATTTTGAGCAATTTCTCTTATGCTCGAATTCATTTCTTCGAAAGACAAAGAAACTAATTCAACATTGCTACTAACCTCTTTAGAGACGTCTGAAAAAATAGACGATTGAGCCGAAGTCTCTTGTGCGTTGGGACTCATTAGTGTACTCACCGCAGACAGTTTTCCAGATGAGACTGATAATGCTTTTGCATTTTGTTGAATAGGAATAAGACTATCTCGGAGTTTTACAGCATCCTCTTTCTCTTGTTCATGCATTCTTGCCGACTCATCCGCCGCCATTTCAGCTGCCTCGTTAGCTTTTCGTTTTTCAATCGCTTGAGCTAACATATTATCTACAGAATGCGCAAAGTCGCCTTGTAATTTAGGAGAGCGAACTTGAGTCTAACAGTTCATAATTTCTTCAGGGTATTGAATAAAAATATTAAACCCTTCCGACATTTTATTAAAATTATAGGCAAGTTCTCCTAACTCATAATCTGATTCGATTGAAAGCTTTTCTGACTTTAAGTTACCTTTTGCAATCTCTTGAGTTGACCTCACCATTTTTAATATGCACTTTCTTGGCAATAATAAAACCAGCCCAAAAATTAGCAATAGCTATAAGTACTCCAGTAGCTAGATTCCAATTTCGAATGGTCGCTTGAACAGCTAAAGCCTCTTCTTCTTCAATCTCCGCTAAAATACCCCAACGTAACCACAAAATATCAAGTGGAGAATAAGCATTCAAAACGGGAATTTCCCGATAATCTTTAATTATTTTAAAACCACTCGTTCCAGCAAGCACCTCTTAAACCCCTGTATAATCAACTTTAATAAGACCTATACTAGTTCCAAAATTTTCTGAACTTCAATCATTTCCTTATCGGGGCCAATTAAATAAGATTCTCCGCTTTCGCCCAGTCCCACCTTCTTCCAAGAGTGATTGCTAGACATTAATTCGTCAATTTTATCGATCGGCATTTGAAAAATTAAAACTCCCACCTTTTTAGTTTCTTAAAAAATTTTGGAAGCAATGAATCAGGCTGGAACATTATTTGATGGCTCATAAGGAGCAAAATCATCTATCACAAAAGAATCGGAGCTAGTCGCATCAAATGCGTTCTTAAAGACCCGGCCAATCCCTGTTTCTACATAAGGACCAGATAATAAACTTGTAGAATAATCAACCCCTTTAAACACAGAATAGATTAAGTGCTCCGAATTCGGTTCAACCAAAAAGATGTCTTAATATCCAAATTTTTTCTAAATAAATTTTTATGGCAGGGTGGTATTTTTTGTTAATCTCGCTATATTTGCTCCCATCTTTCGAAACTATTAGGTTATGTTTCTCGCTTATTGGTTGAGAGTTCTCTGAAATATAAATAGATTGCAATATTTGCGAAGCGTTTTTTCTTAGAAACCAACTAAAATTCGAGCTTCCATGAGCTCCTGGAGTATTATTGAATTGGTATTTATACCGCCCTTTAGATTTAAAACCATCGTAGAGTTTAGATAGCCAGAAAGCTCATTCCCAACAGAAAAAAGGAAGGTTAAATTCTTGGACCGCATCGATAAGCATTCTGCTTTCGGAAAAAGTAAGCACTTGGTCTCTAATTTCTTTAAAATAACGTTCGATCTGATATTTTTTATCTTCTTTTAAAGCCGTTAAACGGTCTCCATTTAACTTAAATATCTCTCTTTTCATCGTCGTCATTGACAAAACAAAGAAAATGACAAAAGGAATTAAGCCTGTTAAAACCATTAACAGAATGACTTTTTTCTTTATGTTCTATTTTCCTGAGGTACCTAAATTATCAAAGGCCATCATTTTATTACTCCCTAGGACCGAATTTATTTTCCAATAAAAAAAATTTAACTTAAAGATAATTAACTCGACTGGTTTTAAAGGAAAGATTACTTCAGGGGAGTTTCTAGTTACCAAAATATTTACTCGAATTAACTTGAGGGTAAGTGCTTAATTTTAAAACACTTCCACAGTTAAGCTCTTAACATTTTACCACACTACTTTTTTATTAATTGTTACAGCTAGGTCAATTTATTAGGCTTACCGTAGTAAAATCAAGACAAAATGATCTGCTTATGAAAATTTTTCTTGGATTTCAAATTCGTCTTTTTCAAGTAACCAAACTCCATCCAATTGTTTAACCCATTTTTCGATCGTGATGATTCCACGTCCAATATTCATTGACCAGTCTGCAGAAAGTAATACTGTTTCATTACCTATGACTTCCAACTTCACGTTTTTATAAAAAAAGGTTGCTTACTCCAGATTCAATAAAAGGACGCCAAAAAGCTTCAATCTCCTTTAAGACAGTAAATATCCCTATGGGCTTTGCATTCATCAAAGTGCCTCCTTTATATCCTGCTACGCAGGCATCCACATCCCCAACATTAAAACTTGCAATCCAACTCTCACTTCGCTTTAAAACTTTATCCTTAATTAGCTCTTCTCCCTTCTTCTCATGATTTATCGACATATTTTAACCTTGTTAAAATTGTTTATAGAGCCCAATAGAAACGCACTTTTATGAATCACCAAAAATATCACTCATTTCACTAATAGTAATTATCTTAAATAACACTCCTTTTGATTCTCAGTTTTTTTGCTTCATTTTAGAACCAATGGTTGAAAGCCCTCCTCAATTGGCATTATTATAAATCGATTATAAGGAGCTCTTTCCTAATACATTCAGAATCGTTTCCCTCACTACAGATTGATTGAACAACATCGTGAAAAAAAATACCTCATTATCACCGACCAGTCGCGTTCAAGCCCGATCAAAGTCTATTTTAACTTTATTTATTTTTGCTTTCTTATTTTGCTACGGATGGAAAATCACAGAGATTGATTTAGGTGAAATGTTTCGCGACGCTCACCTCGTTAAACCCCTTGTTTCGTCTCTTCTACAACCTGATATCATTAATCCAAATGAAAAGTCACAAGAAGTCGAAACTGATTTTTACCTTGACGTAATGCCATTATCAACTCCAAATAAATTGATTAAAAATGCCCCTCAAATCGTTTTGTCTGCCATTACTGGAAGTCGTGACGATCCAATCACAGTTAACGGAAAAAACCTAAAGCCCAATACTCATGGCCAACTGTATTGGATAAATTCCATAGAGCAAGAGTTTCGTCTTGAAGAAATCACTTCCGACCACAAAGGAAGCTTCCACTCAAATATTCGAGTTCCTGAAATCGCACGCGGCGACATACAACGTGTCAAAGCCAAACTTACCTGGCAAATAGGAGGATGGCATTTTAGTAGAACTTCAAAATTAGTTTGGGAAAAAATGGTTGAAACTATATTTCTCGGGTTCATGGCCACGATTTTTGGAGTTTTATTTGCCCTTCCTCTAGGATTTCTTGGCGCACGCAACGTAACAGGTAACAGCGTCGCTGGCTGGAGTATCTATATAATTGTTCGAGGTTTTTTTAATATATTGCGCTCAATAGAACCTTTGGTCCTTGCAATATTATTTGCCGTTTGGGTAGGTATTGGTCCTTTTGCCGGAGTTCTAGCTTTAGGTTTTCATTCTATTGCAGCTTTGGGGAAATTATTTTCGGAGCAAATTGAATCTGTGGATAAAGGCCCCATAGAAGCTATAACCGCTGTTGGAGCTACTCCGCTTCAAGTCATCGTTTACGCAATAATCCCTCAAGCTATTCCTCAAATACTCGCTTACACATTTTACCGGTGGGACATCAATATTCGGATGTCGACAATTATAGGATTTGTCGGAGGGGGTGGAATCGGTTTTTTACTTCAGCAGTGGATCAACCTATTGCAATATCGACAAGCCGGAACAGCATTACTTGCTATCGCAATCGCCGTAATTACTCTTGACGCCTTCAGTGCCAAGATCCGAGCCAAAGTTCTATAAATTCATCAAGAATTACTTTTTAATAACTGAAAATATGAATCCCAAAAACGGAATTATGCTATCGTTGTTTGATACCTTTGCCGCTATATCCTACCAGTCAGGTTTAATATTACCATTCAATTGAGAAAAATCGCTATCATTCTGTAGAGACTAAGCCAGACCAAGCAAACCAAAAACTTTAACTGTTTAATTTTATAATTCCATGTCTGTTATAAAAGATTACTTTGGCGAGAATGGCCATGCTGCCAACTTGATGGATTCTTTCGAACATCGGCCACAACAGATTGATATGGGAGAAGCCGTTGAACGCGCTTTTAACGATGGCACTCACTTAATGGTCGAAGCTGCACTGGAACTGGCAAAAGCCTTGCTTACC
>CAWVUN010000161.1:0-5139 GCA_963932495.1 uncultured bacterium | reverse complement strand
CAAAATTGGGGTTGGATAACTTCTCATTTAGAACTATGAGGTCTTTTTCAATTTTTTTCAATTCTTTTTCAATTCTTTTTTCTTCTTCCTCAAAATCGACAACACCTTTTAAGGGGACAATTAAATCTATTTGGCTTAAAACTACGGAGGCGGCAATTTCTGGTTTTACCTGGCAAGTACTTATTGAAACACTTTTAGCCTTTGCGATATCCTTAATATAATGAACATTGTTTTCAATGATTTCTCGTATTTTTGCTTCTTTAGCTTCGATTAATAAATCCAATTTTCTGCCAGGATTTATATTCATCTCTCCTCGAATGTTACGGACGGCAGTAACTACATCCATGATTAAGTCCATAGTTGTTTCTGCGTTTCCATCTTCACGGGACGATTGATATTTTGGGAATGGTGCTATCATTACCGCTTCGCCTTCTACTGGTAGTTTTTGCCAAATTTCTTCAGTGATAAAAGGCATTATTGGGTGTAACAGTTTAAGGCAAGATTCCAACACATGAGCCAAAACATTTTGAGCTACAATGCGATCTTCATCCTTTGAAAATAGACGCGGTTTTGATAGTTCGATATACCAGTCACAAAACTCTCGCCATATAAACCTGTATATGGCTCCAGAGGCTTCGTTAAACTTAAAATCAGTAAAGGCTTGCTCTACTTCGCGGCAAGTTTCGTTAAGTCGGGAAAGAATCCAGCGATCAGTTAAATCAAACTCTAAATTGTCAGCTAAATTGCAATTGCCTTTATAATCTTCTAAATTCATTAACGCAAACCGAGAAGCATTCCAAAGTTTATTACAAAAGTTTCTATAGCCTTCAATCCTATCTTCCGCTAATTTAACATCGCGACCTTGGGCTGCAAAAGCCGCTAAAGTAAAGCGTAGGGCATCGGTTCCAAACTTGTCCATCATGACCAAAGGATCAATGACATTCCCTTTGGTTTTACTCATTTTTTGCCCTTCTGAGTCCCTAATAAGAGCATGAATGTAAACATGTTTAAAAGGGACGTCTCCTTGAAACTTGAGACCCATCATGATCATCCTAGCGACCCAAAAAAACAAAATATCAAAGCCCGTTACCAAAACAGAAGTTGGGTAATACAGTTCAAGGCTTTTGGTTTTATCGGGCCAGCCTAAAGTGGAAAATGGCCAAAGTGCCGAACTGAACCATGTATCTAATACATCGGGATCCTGTGTTAAATTAGATCCTCCGCAAGCATCGCATTGGTTCGGAGTTTCTTTGGCTACAATTGTTTTTTCGCATCCGTCGCAAGTCCAGGCAGGGATTTGATGTCCCCACCAAATTTGTCGAGAAATACACCAATCGCGAATATTCTCCATCCATTCGAAATAGGTGTTTTCCCAAAACTTAGGAACAATTTTTATATCTCCCGACTTAACGGCTTCTATAGCTGGTTGCGCCAATGGTTTTGCTTTCACAAACCACTGTTTTGAAAGGAAAGGTTCAACTAATGTTTGACAGCGATAACAATGACCGACTGAATGTGTGATGTCTTCGATTTTTACCAAGATCTTTTTTTCGGTTAAATCACCGACCAGTTTTTTACGGCATTCAAAACGATCTAATCCTTTATAGACACCGGCTTCTTCATTCATCGTTCCGTCGGGATTCATCACATTAATGGAAGGTAAATTGTGCCGTTGGCCAATCTCAAAATCGTTAGGGTCGTGAGCAGGAGTTACTTTCAAAGCCCCGGTGCCAAATTCGATATCGACATATGAGTCTTCAATGATCGGTAACGTGCGTTCTAAAATGGGGAGCTGAACGGTTTTTCCCTTACAATCGGAGTATCTTTGATCTGTTGGATTTATAGCGACTGCAGAGTCGCCAAGCAGGGTTTCTGGGCGCGTCGTTGCAATGGTTAAAAAATCATCTTCGCCAGAAAAATAATATTTTAAATGGTATAAATGACCTGGTTTTTCTTCATGTTCTACTTCTAAATCTGAGAGTGCTGTTTGGCAACGCGGACACCAATTAATAATGTAATCGCCCTTATAAATCAAGCCCTCTTCGTATAGAGTGACAAAAACTTCCTTTACTGCCTTTGAAAGACCTTCGTCCATTGTAAACCGCTCGCGTTCCCAATCCATTGAACCGCCGAGCCGAACCAACTGGTGGCTTATATTTCCGCCAGACTCTTCTTTCCATTTCCATATCCGTTCAATAAACTTCTCTCGTCCTAAAGTTTCACGATCAGACCCTTCAGCTTTCAGTTGTCTTTCTATTACATTTTGGGTAGCAATACCTGCATGGTCCATTCCTGGTTGCCATAGTGTGTTATATCCTGACATTCGCTTCCATCGGGTCAAGATATCTTGGAGCGTATTGTTAAAAGCATGTCCTATATGCAAAGAGCCTGTTACGTTAGGTGGAGGAATAACTATAGAAAAACTATCGGCTTCTAGGTTTTCATCGCCGCGAGCATATTTTTTTTCTTCCCAAAACTTGGTCCATTTGTTTTCGGTTAATTTAGGATCGTATTTTGTATCTAATTGGGTCATTTAATATTTAATAGTTGGAGACATTTTCGAAGAGAAATAATGCATTTTCTACAAAAGAAAATTAATTGCTCATTAAAATGAGAGCTTTAGTCGCCTCATTTCTTATAAAAAGTTAATAGTTGCAACTAGCTTTTAGCGCAAGATTTTTCAGAGCGATTTTGACCAACGAATTCGACTACTGAGTCGAACCTTCCGCAAAGTTTTCAGAAACTGAAAATCTAGTGCGGGAAAAATTTCAGTGGCGAAAGCCTGTATAACCTAAATCAAGAAAATTATCAAGAGGGGATAAAGAAGCCTAAACTACGGAAACGACGTAACTCATTCAAACTTCTTCCAATTTGCGTATTTTCTCAATTTCTTCCTGGATTATCGAACGTGTTATTTCAGGTGTAACTTCTTTTACGACTTCTTTTACCGAACGTTCAATTGTTTTGGAAAGCCCGGAGATTTCTTTAGCGATTGTTTCTTCTAAGGAACGTTCCAAAATTCTCTTTATATGTTCGCCTACAACTTTTACGAACATATCGCCCATAGGTTCGGAGTTCATATGAAAATCCTTTTTTTCTTTTGGCGTCGGTTTTAATTCTTCTTTAGGTTTTGTTTTCGAAGGCTCTGGTGTTAATTCTGAAAGATAAGCTAGAGTTTCTTGAATGAGATCAGGTCTTCCATCTGAACCAGGTGGGTCGAAAGCAGATGGAGCTAATTTTTCTAACAAATTATCTGGTTCTGGAGAAATATGATATTCGGAAAAATCTGAAGCGAAAGACGGTTTGGGGTTGGAAAGTTCCTTCTCAAAAATGGAATCGCTTTCATCTGTTTGAGTTGTGATTGTTTCTTCTTGTTGGGATTCAATCGCGGGTATTTCTATTTCTTCTTCGACTTCTTCTATCAACACCGGTTGGGATTCTAGGGGTTGATTTTGTGAAGATGAATCGGATATTAGCGAAGCTGTTTCGGTTTTTATGATATCGCTGATATGTTCTTCAAAATTTTGGATATTTTCAAAAATAGAGTCTAATTCATCAATTGTTTGTTGAGAAGGATCTTCATCTTCATTTGCATCTTGGCTATCGGATGTTATTTCAGATATGTTGGGGGATGAGAGTGTTAAAGCGGATTCATTCTCATCCTTTTCAATTTCAGCAATTGGCCGAGAAGGAGCATGGAGCTCTAATGGTTGTTCTTTGTCTATGGGTGGGGGGAAAGAGGGCTCTAGGTTAATATCTTTTATATGGACTTCTGTAGGTGTTTTCTCCTTATCTGGAAAGAAATCTTCACTCTCTAAGTTATCAATAGCTTTGTTTATCGGCGATCTCAAAAAGGAATCATCAAAGTCGTCCATCTCTTTTTTATCAGTTTCCTCTATCGTTTCGTTTGGTAAATTAGGTTCTTCAAAAATCATAGACCCACTTTCGATAATGGTGATTTCTGAAAGTTCTATTTCATTTGTCTTTAAAGAATCTTCGAAAGTTTCATTTTGGTTAAGAGTTGATTTTGGTTCTTGCTCTAATACTAGCGACGTGCTCCCTTCACCTTCAATACTTGTCTCATCTTGAGAGACTGGGGCTTGCTCAAATGCTTTATCATGTTTAACTTGTTCGTCTTCTAGAATGGGTTCAATTGCTTTTGAAGAGTGATCCAGTTTACTACTAACTGATAAGTTTTCTATAGAGGTTGGTAGTTCTTCTGAACTATCGGATTCAATATAGTTTTTTTCCAGTAAGGCTTCGGCAGAAGCAAGCAATTCTTCGATTGTCATATCTTCTGGTTTTCTAATAGTCGTAGAAGAGATCGATTCGCTAGATTCGATAATGGGTCCGAGAGGTTTTTCTTCTGTATCGACAAAACTAGAAAGTTTTTCAGTTTTTTGTTCGAGTTCTCCCAATATGTCCTCAGACGATTTTCCAGGCGGATGATCTTCCCCATAATAAACAGGTAATGAAGCTTCATCGGGAATCTTGTTTGCTTCTACTTGATCAAATTTAGTCGATTCTGAAGGTATTTCCGCGCCTAGGTTTATCACTTCTGATTCTTCTTCAGATTTATTAGCTTCATCTGAATCCGGGGTATTATCAGTCAGCTCAAGGGAAACTAATTGGCGGACTTTTTCTACAATTTTTTCTGACTTAAAAGGTTTCGCTAGATGATCGTTTGCCAATGAGCGTTTAAAAAGTGTATCGTTGAATTCTTCGAAATCGCTTGTTAAAAGCAAAATTGGAGTAGATTTAAATAATTCTATTTCGCGTATTTTTCGGCTAAGTTCAAAACCATCAATACCTGGCATATCAACGTCGGCAATGACAATATCTGGATGGAAGTCTTTTAATTTTTCCAAAGCGTCTTTACCATTAGACGCTCCTTGGACGACCATGTCTTCGTTTTCAAACGCCATAGCTACTATCTTTAGGATAGTGACGCTATCGTCTACAATTAGTAATTTAGCTTTCATTAGGAGCGCTTTCCGTTTTTGCAAATTGGAAAGGATATGACGAAAGGGAAAAGAGTCAAATTGCGCAAACTTGCGCGTAAAATAGGTTGGAGTACCTATATTTCTTGATGAATTATAGCATAATTTTTTTTAGGAAATGAAAAATTTGCCTGACATT
>CAWVUN010000160.1:0-5140 GCA_963932495.1 uncultured bacterium | reverse complement strand
GCTCCAGTTGAAGGCGAAGACCCTCAGCTAGAAAAGAAAGAAATTGCGATTCAACTCGGTCTTGGCGTAATGGTTCCTTTAGAACCATTTATTGTGAATTTGGCCAACAGCGAAGGTAATCGATTTCTTAAAGTTACTGTTACATTAGAGTTGAGTTCGTCCGAGGTCCACGCCGAAGTAAATGAAAATGTTCAGAAAATAACCGATTCAATTTTGATATTATTAAGCAGTAAATCATTTGAAGATGTCTACTCTGTTCAAGGTAAATTTAAACTGAAAGACGAGATTACAACACGAGTAAATAGGTTTCTTGTTTTAGGACATGTTAAAGATGCCTATTTTACTGAATTCGTAATTCAATGACTTGTAGTATAATAGTTAAGAGATATTGAATTAAATACTTTAAAGATTTAGTTTATGAGTGAAGTTCTTTCCCAAAATGAAGTTGACGCCTTACTTCGTGGCGTTGGCGATGGGGATGTCAAAACCGAAAGCGATCAACCGGAAGAGGTTTCTGGAATTGTTCCCTATGATCTTTCCAGTCAGGAAAAGATTATTCGAGGACGATTACCGACTCTGGATATTATAAACCAGATGTTTTCTCGTTTATTTCGTAATTCGCTCTCTACATTACTGCGTAAATCTGCGGATGTAAGTGCTGTCTCATCCGATACAGTTAAGTTTGGAGAATTTCTGAGGTCTCTGCCTGTGCCTTCTAGTCTTCATGTTTTTCGCATGGATCCCCTTAGAGGGCATGGTTTAGTTGTTGTTGAAAGTAAACTTGTTTTTTCTTTCGTCGATATATTTTTTGGAGGTACTGGATCTTCTAAACTAAAGATTGTAGGACGTGATTTCAGCCCAATTGAAATTAGGATGACTAAAAGCGTGGTTGTGAAAGCACTTGAAGATTTTGAAAAAGCATGGAAGCCAGTACAGGCAGTTAGCGTGAATTATATCCGCTCTGAGGTAAATCCCCAGTTTGCCGCGATTGTGCCGCCTACCGATGTTGTTCTAGTCATTTTATTTGAAGTAGAGATGGAAGGTTTTTCGGGAACGATCACAATTTGTATTCCTTATGCAACGATTGAACCAATCATGCCTAAACTCAGAGAAAACTTTCAAAGTGAGGAGGTGGAAGTCGACCAGTCATGGATAAGTCGATTGCGTACCGAATTGATGCAAGCTGAAGTTGGATTAGTTGTTGAACTCGGGAAAATTGTAATGAGTACCCGGGACTTGCTAAAGATGAAGGTTGGAGAAACTATTGTATTAGGGAATGACGTTTCTGACCCGTTAGAGGTAACTGTGGAAGAAGTGAAAAAGTTTAAGGGGTTTCCAGGTGTTTCGCGTGGAGCAAAAGCCTTTCAAATAACTGATATTATCGAAAGGGGAGGATAGTACGATGGAGGATAGTTTAGATGGCGATTTTATTGATGATATAGGGGATATTGGAGAGCTTGAAGGAGAAGAGTCGTTAGAAGACGATCTTGGCGAAGCCCCGGTTGTTGAGGCAAAAGAAGAAACACGCAATTTAGATCTCATTTTAGATATTCCATTGACCGTAACGGTTGAGCTAGGTAGAACAAAAATGCTCATTAACGATTTGTTGCAATTGAACCAAGGCTCAGTTGTGGAATTGACTAAATTAGTCGGAGAACCATTAGAAATATTGGTTAACCAAAAGCTAGTAGCCCGAGGTGAAGTCGTTGTTGTTAATGAAAAATTTGGTATCCGCTTAACTGATATCGTTTCTCCCTTGGAACGCGTTCAATCTTTAAGTTAATGGTTCGTTTGTAAAGCTCTCTTTTTCTTTCCGTTTAATCTATAGAGTCATTTTATTTCCTCCTCTACGGAAATGTTCTTTTTATTCTATAAAAAACTGACTCTAAAACCAAATATACCACCTCAAATATTTGAATTATGTTTGCGTATATTTTCGGATACTTTGATTTATGAAATTTAAAGTTTCCGTTTCTCACCTCATCTTTGTTCTTTCTTTTCTTTTTTTTGCGTCAATTACGCACACACATGTTTTTTTAGCTGGTAACGACGCTTCACGATTTGCGCATATTGAATCTTTAGTAGATTCTGGCGTTTCCTATATTGATCAATCCGAATATAAATGGACAAAAGATAAGGTAACTATCAACGGCCATGATTACAGCAACAAGCCTCCTTTGTTAGGAGTTATTGGAGCAGGGATTTATTTGGTATTAAAAAATATTTTTGGGATTCAATTTGAAAAAAACGAAGGTTTGACGGTTTATTGGCTTACGTTAATTTTTATTGGAGGTACTACTTCTCTTCTAGTTGCTCAATTTTATATGGTTCTAGGTATATATAAAAATATTAATTTTCAAATACGTTTACTAACTACATTAGCTTTATTATTTGGAACGATTATTACGACTTTTTCAACGACTTTTAATAACCATACAATTGCTGCGTCATTAATTTTTTTAGCTATTTGTTTGGCGCGGTCGGGTTTGACATATTGGACGGGTGCTTTTATTGGCTTAGCATTTTGTGTTGATATTATTCCAGGTTTAATTTTTATTCCTCTAGTTTCGTTGGTTCTTTACGATTTAAAAAAAAATAGAGGTCTTGTAGAATTTTACTTTGTAATTGTTATGTCGGCGTTAGTTTTTTCATGTGTAAATTATATAACGGTAGGACACATATTGCCCCCTAAGTTTGTACCTGGCGGTTATGATAAAAGCAGTTCATTTTCGTCGAGTATTTTTGGAGTATTATTGCCGGAAGATTATTTATATCCCATCCAATGTTTATTTGGTTGGCATGGTTTTTTTACGGTTTCTCCAGTATTGTTCTATGGATTGGCGGGGCTTGGAAAAGTTTATAAAGAGGGAATATTGTTTCCTAGAAAATGGATGATTGTTTTAATGGGGACATGTTCTATATTTGTATTGGGGCATATTTTATTTGTTGGATCCTTTGGCGGGTGGTCATATGGGTTTCGGTATTTAATCCCCATTATTCCTATTTTAATATTTTTTATCCCAGCAGTTTTGAATAAAGGGAATATAAACACGTTTAAAGTGATATTAGTGGTTTCGATTCTTTTTGCTTTTATTGGAGTTTATAACCCTTGGCCTCCAGGGTTTGAACAAAATAAAGGATCGCGGGAAATTG
Source organism: uncultured bacterium (assembly GCA_963932495.1). Classification (GTDB taxonomy): domain Bacteria; phylum Nitrospinota; class Nitrospinia; order Nitrospinales; family JAJDAT01; genus JAJDAT01. Next base: position 1,987 of record CAWVUN010000160.1, on the reverse strand, counting down.
ATTCAATGGTAATAAATCCAATTGCGAGTAATCTAACCGCTTTTATGGTTGAACATCTGCCGAATTTTTCTTTGACGCGTAAAATGGTTACGATGTTTATTAGCCCAACTCTTTCTAAAAGTAATCAATATTTTATGTATTATTATTATAGCAAGGGAGATAAGAAAATGACCTTAAAATATATGAAATTACAAAAACTAAGAAATGAAACTTGAATAAATTTTAATATTTATATAAAGCTTTAATCATTACTTCGAAAATAATTGAATTAGAACGTTTGGTCTTCAGTTGAGGAATAGGTATATAATAAATTTTTAATCAAAAGATGCGTTGGATTGAAAATTAAATTCTTTTATAAAGATTTCATTTTAAAAATGTAATGTAGTTTTTAAAAGAATCTTAAAATTTGGGTCAATTATTTTAAGTTTATAACTAGCAACTTTCAGGGTATTTTGAAATATGGCTAAAAAAAATCCTGATTTAAAAGTCATGAAAATTCTACTTATCGATGATATTCCTGAAAACTTAGATGTGTCGGTTCAAACATTAAAATTATATGATTATGATTTATTCTTAGCTAAAAGTGTTGAAGAAAGATTAACTTTTACTAACAAAATATTGCCTCATTTAATATTGCTAGATTTGATGATTCTAGGAATTAAAAAATTCCGAAAGAACGAAAGATATCCCTATTGTTTTTTTAATAGCGAAAGCAAATAATGACGATATTGTAAAATTTTTTGATTTCGGAGCTGTGGACTTCATTACTAAGCCATTTCATCAAGAGGGAGTTGTCGCAGGAGACCTTAGTCAGCTTCTGCTTAAGAAATTTCTGATTGACAAGAATCTTTTGTCCACTAAAATTTTAGAAAAAGAAAGACTTTATCGGACAATTGTTAATAAAGTTCCAGAACTAATTTTCCAGTTAGATGAAAGCTATAAAATTATTTTTGCGTGCCCAGCTTTTAGGCAACTAGGTAATGATCCCGATGAATTGGTAGGCAAACCTATTGAATCTATATTGGATCCAATAGATGAGGAAAGCTTGGATAAAGTAGCTATAAATTAGGTCGGGCCTTTTGCGCCTACGACCTTAAAGTAAGTTTTAAAATAAATATGAATTCCAATATACATATGAGGAAATGCAATCATTATCTTTTTTAATTGATTCTGTTGTATTGTGGAATTGCCTATATCTAATGGTCAAGATCCAAGTTCATTCATAATAGGGTCGTTTAAAGATCCCGATATGAATGAACTTCTCCAAAGCTTTTCTGGGGAACAAGTTAATGAGTGGGAATTGAAAGTGATTGCCATAGAAAAAATTGAGGATTTTAAAAAGGTCATATTATATTTATCAGCCCATCTGAGGAAAATGAATTAGAAGAGATCTTTCAAACTTTAAAGGGAACAGGTGTTTTAACTATCATTAGAATAGAAAATTTTGCCGAGCGGAAAGGGATGGTCAACTTTTATATTGCTGAAGACCGGGTTCGATTTGAAATCAATCCTAAATTTGCAATGGACGCTGGCTTAAAAGTCAGCTCTAAGTTATTGCGAGTGTTCAAAGTAATTAGAAATTGAATACTTAAGTAAGTACATTTTAATTTAAATATTTATTATTACAAAAACTAATACTTAACCCTCTCTATCCAGTGAGCGATATTAGATTGCTTTGGCAACGTGTTCGGGGAGGAGGTTCTCCGACCCTGCAAGATCGGCGATAGTCCGAGAAACTTTTAAAACCCTATCATGAGCGAGAGTGCTCTACCCTAAATTATCTATCGCCTTTTCCATAATGGATTTAATTTCTTCGTCTAATTGACAGAAAGATCTCAATTGTTTTGTTGTCATCTGAAAATTTGAAAACATTCCATTTTTAGAGAATCGTTCTAATTGTTTTTTTCGGGTTATTTCAATTTTTTCTCTGATTTGATTTGAAGATGCACCTCCAGACTCTGTGGATAGATCTTTATATTCTAACGTT
>CAWVUN010000159.1:0-5181 GCA_963932495.1 uncultured bacterium | reverse complement strand
TGCCTTAACTTTGGTTTTAGCTTTAGTCCTTACAGGGGCTTTAGCTTTTGCCTTAACTTTGGTTTTAGCTTTAGTCCTTACAGGGGCTTTAGCTTTTGCCTTAGCTTTTGTCTTAGCTTTGGTTTTTGTCTTGGTTGCCATCAAGATCTCCTTTCGTAAAAACTGGGGTTTAATCAGCGCCCAATTTTTTAGTTCATTTTAGGGGATAGTTGTTGTTTGTCAAGGAAATAATAGTCGGCTTTAAACGCAAATATGATAAGTAAAGCAGTTGTTTTTTGTGTTATTTTATTCCGATATAGGAATAAGGTGACTGTGTTGACGAGCTCTTGAAATAAGGGCGTGGTATGGGTTGTTTATTTTTTTTTTATATTCGTATTCCAATTTATTTGTTTGCGGATTTTTTTTTATTTTAAGGAATGTTTTATTTTTTTGAAGAAATGAAGATCTGCTCAATAAAAATTCATGGTTTAATTAAGTTTCGACAGTTAGTTCATGGCGTGAGTCCTAGGCTTGTAACGATAAATGAGGGTAAAGAAGTCGACTTAGACATGAGTCCAATATCCGATATGTGGCACTGTGAAAAAAATTGGAAAAAGTTTGTTCGTTCATTATATAGTTCTCCAGTAACTTTGGAAGAAGAACCTTATTTTTTGAAGCAAGTGCACGGTAATAAGGTTTATTCCGTCGAAGAAATTGATGAGAGAGGAAGTCTAGAAGGCGACGCGATTGTGTCTAATATGCCGTATAAGCCTATTGGAGTATTTACCGCTGATTGTTTGCCTATCATTATGTATGACTTCCGATTAAATGCTGTTGGGGTTATTCATGCTGGAAGAAAAGGAACCTCATTATGTGTTTTGAAGAAAACTCTCGCTAAAATGACTAGTGAGTATGGAAGCGATCCTAAAGATATTGCGGTTGGATTTGGTCCGGGAGTCGGCGGTTGTTGTTATGAGGTCGGGGTGGAGTGTATGGAACCCTTTTCCTCTATTTTTTCGGATGTCGGCCAAGTTGCATTTTTTAAAGATGATGGGAAAGTTATGTTGAATTTAAAAAAAGCAAACCGTTTGCAGGCGTTGGAAGCGAAAATTTTGGATGAGAATATTTTTGATTGCGGTTTTTGTACAGTTTGTGAATATCGCCGTTTCTTTTCGTATCGTAGGAATAGAGATACAGGTCGAATGATGACCCTTGCTATGATACTACCAGAATAACGAGGCTAAATTATTATTATGAATAAACTATTTTCCTTGCCTGCGCTTGCATTTGAAGAACTCACTTTATTCGAGAGAGCTTCGGGTGAAGCAAGACTGGCATCTTCTCGTGAATTTACTTTATCTAAGGCTTTTTATCCATTTGTAGGATTGGTTGTTGGAGTTTTTGTTTTTTTTATTCATGAGGCGATAAGTTTTGTCTTACCAGAGACAATAGCAGATTTATTTGTAGTAGTAGGTATTGCGTTTTTTTCTAATGGGAAGCATCTATCTGGGATGGTCTTAGTTCTTAATCAATTTATTCCAAAGAAGTTGAACAAGCCCTTTTGGAAAAACATAGAGCAGCTGTTTAAGATGCCTCCCCTTATTGGAATAGTGGTTGTTGCAGTCCTTTGGTTATGGCTTTTTGGTCTTTTATCTGCGCCTTTCGAAGTCAAAAGGCAAATAATTTTGGTTCTTCCTGTCGCCTCGCATTGGGGAATATTTTTGTTTTCGGTCTTAGGGTTTTTTGAGCCGCTAAATGCTAATGACGAATCAAAAACAAATGAGGGAGGTTCTTTGAGGGAAAAAAGTTCGTCGCTAACCTTTGCCTTCGCTTTTACTTTTGCCAGTTTTGGTATTCTTCTTAATTTGAATGGATTGATAATTCTCCTTATAATGTCTGTTTCTCTAGTATTAATAGCAAAAATGATTTCCAACAAAAGCCCGCTCTCACGCAAAGCCGTTTTAGGAGCGGTTCATGAGTTCTCTGGAATAATTTTCCTCCTTTTATCCTATTGCATTCTTTAACCTACAGTGGATAAACTCTCTTCATTATGAGTGATTTAAGTTCCAATAAAGATTTAGATAAAACGCTTTTTGACCCCGTTTGGTTGGAATGTAATACCGAAAAAGCCAAAGCAGTTATAGATAAGCTGCGTATAGAAGATCAAGCCCGATATTTATCGCAATTGCCTGGCAAGATCAAGCTCGACTTTTTAAATTTATCGTCAAAGTCAAAACAAGTAGTACAAGCCCTTGCTCCTGAAGAAGTGTACTACATGGTGAAAGAAATTGGAGTATCCGATTGTTTGCCAGTGTTATCTGCGTTAACTGGAGAGCAGATGCAGTATTTTTTTGATTTAGAATTGTGGACAAAAGACCGTTTTGTTCCACAGCGCGCGGTGGAATGGATTGTTATCATGGGCCAATGCAACGCCAAAAAATTGTTGGATTGGTTTTTACAAGAAGATATAGATCAAGTCGTTACTTTGTTGAAAGGATTAGTCTTGGTTTATAAGAAAGATGAAATGACCGATTCGTATGCAGGGATTGAAGGGTTGAAGCATTACAGTCCTGATGGGGTCTATGATATTTTCTTTTTAGACTCAAAAGCATTTGAACCTTTACTCCCCATTTTTAAATTATTGCGAGGTCAATATCCAGAAACGTTTTTTAACGTGATGGAAGGGGCCATTTGGCATTCAAGGGATAGTGTAGAAGAAAGCGCCTACAGATGGCGGATTTCTAGAACATCGTCTCGAGGTATTCCAGACTTTGAAGAGGCTTTTGAAATTTATAGTAGATTAGATCCAGACGCTATAAAAGAGCTTCCTGTGAGCGAAACCGACTTTTTTGAAGACGATTACATTAATCCTCCCACGTATATTATAGAAAATATGAACCCGGGTAATTTCTTTTCGAAATGTTGGGCTTTGTTAAAAAGTGAGGAGAGGCAAAAAGCGATACGTTGGGAATTAGTTTATCTTGCAAATAAACTGATGGTTGCAGATGGTTTGGACTCTGGAAAGTTTGAAAATCATCGTCGTGTGATTTCTAAATCATTAGCTTTTGTTAATATTGGATTGGAGCTAGCGGCTCAAGGCGACGTTCAAAAAGGAGCCACTATTTTATCTCAAAGTTGGGCTCAACCTATTTTTCAAGTAGGGTACGGACATTTGCTTAATTTAAAAAAGAAAGGAACAGAGTTAGTTAAAGACGGCGGTATTTTTTTAGACCGTTTGATAAGCGATGTAGATCGCGATATTCTTTCCTCTTTAACTGTTTTTCCGATACCGATGATAAAATCACGAGTTGTCGGTAAAGAAAGTCTTTTAAAAGATTTTGAATCTCTGGATGAAGTTGAACAAACTTTAAATTTTCTTAAGAAATTGACGTTTTTTCGGAGACTTGCTAAACAATGCTTGGGAGTGTCCGATTCGGTTTTCGAATCAATCTTTAAAGCGCGAGGGGATGAAGAAAAATCTGAAGAAATTTCATTCCAAGCTTTAACGGCGACAGCACTTGCAAGGTTTATTCTGTTCGAAGAAATAAGTTGCGAGCCTTTGTCTTCTTCTGCGGCACAGTCTTTTCTGAAATTGATTCTTATTCCAAGGGTTCCATCTGTTCCAGGAGAACCGGTTCAGGTTTGCGACGACGAAAAATTAATGAATTTTTATGCAGTTTTATTGGACGGACCTTTAGCTTGGTCAGAAGAAGATAGGGAGTTTTTAGGCGATCTTTTGGCTCAAGTGATGCAAGACTTAGAAATTCAGTTCAGTATGATCAATTTAAAAAAGCCTATTCATTGGGAGCATGTTGATATTTTGATCGTTAATTTGGTTTCTAAATAAGAAAACTATGATATTTGAGAGTAGACTGGATAAAAATCAATGCTTAAATGAGATGTATTGACTCATAATTAAAAAAATATTTAAAAATTGTTTAAAAAATAGTAGTATTCCTTTTCTTGTTAGAAAATTATTAAACGTATTAATTTTGTGCTGTCCTATTTTGAGGAAAAGATGTCCGAAGAAGCAAATTCAGAAAAAGAAAACGAAGTAAAACCAACAATGCCTCCAGTAAAAGATCCTGGACTGTTAGATCACTTTGGATCGTTTCCCGTTTGGATATTAAGGATCATTCAGTTAATCACTCCCGACTTCTTGATTTCTAAAACCCCTCCCGAGAAAAAGAAAACGCGGATTTAAGGGCGTTTCGATTAAGTGCTCTGTTTTACTTTAAGGGGGCATTGAGGTAAGTATAACTCCTGTGGGGCGTTAGATTTACGGAGGCGAATAATCCGGTGGGATCCATAGTTTTTCTTATTCACTAAAGGTTCGGTTCAAGAGGCCTTTAGCTACTTAAATCTCCTAGTCTGCGTTCGTTATTATAAGACAGACTATATTTATATTAAAGGCTCGCTTCATTTATGAACCAGATCAAAAGAGCTCTTATAAGCGTATCCGATAAAACAGGCGTCACGGATTTTGCCAAAGCGTTGAGCGACTTTGGAGTTGAAATTTTATCCACAGGAGGAACTGCTCGTCTATTAAAAGAGCAAGGTATTCCGGTAACAATGGTTTCTGACTATACTGGGTTTCCTGAAATCATGGATGGCAGAGTTAAAACATTACATCCAAAAGTTCATGGAGGAATTTTAGCTAAAAGAGACAACCCGCAACACAAAGATGCGATGGAAGCTAATGGAATTAAGCCTATAGATTTAGTGGCGATCAATTTATACCCTTTTGAACAAACGGTGGCTAAAGAAGGATGCACTCTGGACGATGCGATTGAGAATATTGATATTGGTGGTCCGGCGATGGTACGAGCTTCTTCCAAAAATTTTGCCTACGTGTCTATTTTAGTGAACCCGAGCGATTACGAAATAGTTCTTGAAGAGATGAAGGCGAATAGTAATGAAGTTTCCTTTGAAACGAGGAAGCGTTTGAGCCGAGACGCATTTTCTCACACAGCAAGATACGATGCTCTCATTGCAGAATATTTATCTGGACAATTAGAAGAGAAATCCAAATTCGCTCCAAAGTTCCAAAAGACATACGAATTGGTTCAAGAACTACGCTACGGAGAAAACCCGCATCAAGATGCTTCGTTTTATAAAGAAGTGGGTGCTCGCGATTCCGATATAGTTTCCGCTAAAAAAATTCAAGGGAAAGAACTATCTTTCAATAATATTGTAGATATT
>CAWVUN010000158.1:0-5182 GCA_963932495.1 uncultured bacterium | reverse complement strand
ACTATTTTTTGAAATAACATTAATAACTCCATTAACTGCATTGGAGCCCCATAAAGTAGCCCCAGGCTCACGGATCACTTCAATTCTTTTGACATCCTCCATCAACACACCTTTCATATCCAAAAAAAACACCCGCAAAAACCGGATTGTGTAAAGACCTTCCATCAATCAATACCAAGAGTTTGTTTGAAAATTCTCTATTAAAGCCACGCGAAGAAATAGCCCACACATTAGATGTCTTTTGGGCTACTTGAATTCCAGGAGCCATCTTCAATGCTTCAGGAATACTATTAAAACCTGAACGACGAATTTCTTCGCCCGTAATGGCGAAAACAGCGGCAGCAGCCTTAAAAGCTTGTTCCTCTATTTTAGACACAAATGTTATAGAAATCTCCACCAATTCTTCCAGACTGAGCTACTCGAGTTCTCTTTTTTGACTATTTGTTTCTTGAACCCATAGCCTTTCGCCGCAAAAAAAATAATCGCCAATATAACTGCAATAATTTTTCTTTTATTTATGGAATAACATGACCTCTCTAACCAAGATGATTGATAGCCTTTGGGATATTAAAGTTTATTAATTATTTCACTTACTTTCAATATAAATTATTAATGCATAGAATTTGACCGCATCTTAAAAGAAGCCAAACGTTAAACTTAATTTCTGATTTAATTGCTAATATGCTTAAAAAATTTTATTAATTGAAGAAACACTCAATTGAGTTGGTAGGATTCATGCTATTTGACTACAAAGTCGGTAAAAAGAACGTCCTGGATAGTACCCGAACCGCTAGCTAATAGGCTGTTGGAAACGGTAACGATTTCACGTTTCAATCTTTCTTTGATTCTCAGCTTATAGCGAATATATTCTTTCGGTTTTTTTCTTTTTAAAAGGTTGTAAATATTTTCTCGGATTGTTCGAATATTTTTATCTAACTCTGCATCCATCTTCCGGTTACTCAAAACAAAATATAGCGAAACATTCACAAAACGATCTGGGTCATCGCCTACGGCTTTTAGCGGTAAAAAGAAAGGCTCCAGCTTATATACATTTGCATTGAGAATTTTTGGACCTTCTTCTGGAGCCTTTTCTTCTGATATTTCTGGAAGAGCAATTTCATTTTGTTCTTCTTCAATCTTCTCTGATTCAGAAAAGATAAAGGAAGCAATAACCCCCAAAAAAACAAAAACAACTGCACCTATAGCAATTAGTTTATTTTTCTTAATTGTGGCGATTAATTGTTTAACTACACTTTTTGACTGTGCCTCGGCTTGCCCAGCCTCTCCGAGCATCCTTTGTAGCTCTTCCGACTCGTTTACTCCCTCGACTTCAGGTTTTCCTCCGTCTTTTGCCATTAGTTCCTCGCCAAACTTGGCTACACTTAATTCTCGAAAGCTTTAAAAAGCTAGAAAAATCAGTAAAAACTAATCTTTTTCGCTTTTTATTAATTTATCTGTGAGTTCTGTATAAATTTTCTTGGTTTGTGACTCCAAGCTTCTAATTGTCTGATTATTATCTATAACATAATCTGCAAATTTTACTTTTTCACTCAATGGAGCTTGGCTTTGAATCCGTTTCAATATTTCTTCTTTTTTAAGGGAGTCTCTCTCTAACAATCGCCGGATCCGCTTCTCATCAGAACAAGTCACAACAATGTTTTTATTCATCTTCTTATAATTGCCAGATTCAATAAGCAAAGCTGCATCGACAAAGACTAAGACAGGACCTTCCTTTTCCTGAATAGATTCATATCTTTTTTGCTCTTCTTCAAAAACTTTAGGATGAAGAATTCCTTCTAAAACCATTTTTTTTGATGAGTCGTCGAATACAATACGGCTCAATTCATTGCGATTTAATTCACCCTCTGGAAACAACACACTATCGCCAAAAAATTTTTGAATCTCACGCAACGCGGGTTTCCCTGGCTCAACCAATTCTCGACATATTTGGTCTGCATCTAAAATATGGGCTCCATTTTTCTTGAATATTTTGGCGGCTGTGGATTTTCCCGATCCCATTCCTCCCGTTAACCCAATCAATAAAGACAATGGTCCTAGCCTCCAACCAATAATTCAAAAAAAAGTTTTTCAAACAAAGATCTGGACTAAAAAAAATTGAACGGTTTAATTTTCCTGAGACTCAGTTCCAATGCTTTTCAAAACGCCTTCATAAAGTTTAATCAGTCTTTTTGTAATGGGACCCACTTTTCCATCTCCTATCAGCCGATTATCAACACGACAGACGGGCACAATTTTTTTTACGCTTCCGGAAATAAAGGCTTCGTCTATTTCGTCCAACTCCTGAGGAAGCCATTGACCTTCCTCTACCAAAATACCGTTTTCTTTGGCCAATTTTAAAATCGAGTCTCGAGTAATACCTGAAAGAATTCCGCAGTCCAACGAAGGAGTTAACAAAGAGCCACTCCTTACCATAAAAAAATTACTGGTCGTACATTCTGTGAGATAACCAGATTGGTTTAGCATAAGCGCATCTTTTGCTCCACTCCGAACGGCTTCTAATTGCGCCAGCACATTATTTAAGTAATTCCCAGTTTTTATCCCAGGGTTGAGAGCTTCCTTGGAATTTCTTTTGATTGAGACCAAAGAAATTTCAACACCATCTCGATAATACTCATTGGGAATTGATTTTAATGGCGTGACGTATAACAAAATATTAGGTTTATGGCATGAGGCGGGATCAATGTCGATTTCCCCTTCTCCACGTGTCGCAATAACCCGGATATACGATTCAGCGTTTCCCGCTTCTTTAACGGTTCTTCCTATCTCTTTTTTAAATCGTTCGTCCGTCCACGGAATTTGTAAAGAAAGTGCGTCTGCCGATTGTCGCAACCGGTTCAAATGCTCGTCTATAAAACAAGGAACATTATTATAAGTAGCAATCACTTCATAAACGCTGTCGCCAAAAAGAAAGCCATGGTCAAACGCGGAGACATAAGCAGTCTCTTTAATGTCTCCGTTGAAATTTATTCTTATAGGCATTGATGTTTTTTTCGTTAACCGAGAGAAATTAACCGAGTCTAGGTGGATTGAATTATTTTATTTGAGCGGCTTTAAGGATTCTCACTAGCTGTTCCTTACTATGCTGAGAGTGACTATCTTGAGGGTTCTCGGTTCCACTTGGTTGAGCAATTTCGTTTAATTGTTTAAGCGCATCAACTTGCTCTTTAAAATTGCCAATCGCCTTACTTCCCTTATCTATAGCATCTTTAGAAAACATATTCTGTTTCACAATAATAGACGTTTGACGTAAAATAGGAGCAACTTGAGATCCTTCCGTTACCTTTTTATCAAGGTCTGGAAACAACTCAAGAACCATCATACCCAAAGATAGGAAGAAAACAGCTTTAACCACTCCCAAAAAAGCCCCAACAAGCCTATCAAAAGTAGACATTCCACTAGCAGCCATTAAGTTTTTAAACAATTTACCCACCAGCTTAACAGCAATGGAAACTCCAATAAAAACCAAAAAGAAACCAAAAATATTAGCCGTGGTTTTACTCGTTATAAATTGTTCAAGGTATACTGCTACTTCTACGTTGAACTGATTTGCGCAAAAATATCCTGTAAAATAGGCCAGTAAGGAAAAAATTTCTCGAATCATTCCTTTAAAAAAGGAAAACCCCAAACTCAAGCCTACGACACTTAAAATTACAATATCGAATGTTGACATTAATGATGCCTTTATTATGAAATCCTAAAAATCAGTTCCGCGAACCAGTCAAAATACTATTTATATTTTTAATCGGCTGTTTTTGATAAAGAGCTAAATAAACTAAGTAGTTTCTAAGCACTTTTTTTACGTAACCACGCGTTTCGTTATATGGAATACTCTCGATAAACTCAAGAGTGTTTAAATTGCTTCTAATTCTTTTCCACGAACGTACCTTATTTGGCCCGGCATTATAGGCCGCTAAAGCAAACGGGATATTCCCTGAAAACTCCGTCAGCAATCCCTTTAGATATGTAACTCCTAAAGTGATATTTACCTTCGGGTCCTTCAAACTTTCTTCGTCCGGCAACTTTAAATTTGCAGACCTGGCAACCTCTTTAGCCGTACCTGGCAACAGCTGCATCAGTCCAACAGCATTAGCTGAAGAAATTACTTCCGGTTGAAAAGCACTCTCTTGACGAGACAAAGCTAGAGATAAAAATGGATCTAGTTTCCTTCGCCTTCCTTCTTCAGACATGAGTTCCCAATATACTTGCGGAAACAACTTTTTTGCCAAATTTAAGGGTATCATATCCTTATCTTCCCGGTATATTATTTCCCAAATTAGCCCTATAGACTGTTTGTAAGACTCCGTCTGAAAGAATAAAGTTGCCAAATAAAATAAATATCCGTTGGAGTCTCTTCCAGCTTTACTCAAGCGCTCTAGTTCGTCCACTCCATACTTAAAAAAACCAACGGAAATTAAAGCTTCCGCTCTGGATAAATGCCTTCGATTAATATAGGACAATCCTTCTGCTCTATACTCCAAATTTCCATAATTTTGAGAATCCAGTAAATCGTTTACTTCTTTACCCAACTGAACTCTACTAATCAGAGCGTAAAAACTAAACGGATGCTCCGAGATCAATTCTTTAAGATAAAAATTGCGAGTTTCAAATCCTTTCATAGATTCGGCAGTTTGAGCCAACCAATAATATGAGGCCGACAAAAAAGTTGTCGAAGCTGAAAAGTTAGAGACCAACTTTTCAAAGCTCGGGCTCTTATAAAAAGAAATCGCATTTTTAAAGCCATCGATAGCAGAACTTTTATTATTCTGGATTCTATCAATCCAAGGGATTTTAAAGACTGCGGCGGCAGTATAAGTTCCATATGGATACGACGTCACTAAACGCCTGTAAAAACTTTGCGCAACAGAGTATTCTTTTTTGTCTTCAAAAATTCTACCTAAAAAAAACAAGGCTTTATTGACTATCGGAACAGCTGTAGGGTAAAATTCTACTATCATTTGATAGCATCTAGCCGCATTACTAGTTCGCCCTTTTCTCCACAAAGAAAGTGCCAGTTCGTTTAAGTTTTCAGGAGGCAACAATCTCACTAAGCTCTGGGCATCTTTAGTCCAGGAATGACTTGACAAGTGATCTGATAATTTACGGACAACCACATTTAATATTTTTTTTGAATGTTCTGTGCCTGGAAATTTCTTCAGAAGTG
>CAWVUN010000157.1:0-5194 GCA_963932495.1 uncultured bacterium | reverse complement strand
AGATTTAGAAACTGATCGATTCTGGTTTCCCTTTAACTATATATTCTTTTTTGTTCCATTCAATGACTTCAAAACCTCCTGGGCTGAATCTTCTCCCTTAGTGTGGAAAGAGGAAATTGAAACCGCTACCTCGCCATTTCCTAGTAAATACTCCCGTAAGCGAAATTCCCAACCTAGGATACCTACAGATGGAGCCCTCAGGACCTTTAATAAATAGTCCGCAATCTCAAGACGATAGCGGCGAAGATCTAATCAGCAAAAAAAGGAAAAAAACCTGGCAAATTATTATCGCCGTTTTTTGTTCTGTAATTTTGTTGACTCGCCTGGAAGACTACTTCCTCAAGCAAGGAACCACTGAAAATATTACAGTATTAGCTCTATTCAATGTCTTGTTGATATTGTTGTTTGTTTTGCTAATTTTGATCACAAGAAATTTGCTCAAACTCTATAACGAACGCAAGAGCAAGATGATTGGCTCCAAGTTTCAAACGAAGCTTATCTTTGCATTTTTGACATTAGTTTTAGTTCCTTCCCTTTTACTATTTTTTGTTGCGAGTAAACTCTTTAGTTACAGCATCGGTAACTGGTTTAGTTTGCAGGTGGAACAATCCCTTAAGCAAACCGTCGAAGTTGCCAGTGACTATTACACTCTATTGGAACAAGACGCGCTTTTTAAAGCTCGCTCTGTGGAAAACTTAATCAATTTAAACGAACTTTATCTTAAAGAAAATCGAGCTTTGCTCAATCAGTTTGTATCTAAAAAGTTCCTTGAACACCGTTTACAAGGTTTAATCGTATTAGATAATTTGCTTAAAACTGTCGCAATAAAAGTGAACCAAACGTTAACGACGGATCTAAAAGATCTGGACTTTTCCGATTTGATAAAGAAAAGCATGGAAGGGGAAGGCGTTTCTGAAATTCGCGAAATAAACAACAGTCAAGCCTTAGTCGTAGTTCTACCACTTGTCCAAAAAATTGGTAAAAAAGTATCGATTTGGGGTTACGTAGTCACTCTTTCACAAATTCCTGGATCCACTGCTATCAAGATAGAGAATATTCGCAAAACCTTTGAGGATTATCAAAAACAATCTCTTCTAAAAATACCCGTTACCGCTAATTACTACATCACCTTTTTGATGATCACCCTATTAATTTTGTTTTCAGCTATTTGGCTTGGTTTTTATATGGCTCGCGGCATTACGATTCCTATTCAGCAGCTGGCAGAGGGAACTCGAAGAATCGCCGAAGGCGATATGAACGTTAAAATTGCCGTGAAGGCAAACGACGAAATTTCTATTTTAGTGGATTCATTTAATAGGATGATGGACGAACTCAATTACAGCCGCCAGGAAACCCAAAATGGTAATGAAGAACTGAAACTAACCAATATCGAATTAGACAGTCGACGTAATCATATCGAAACTATTTTAGAAAATATTGGAGCGGGAGTAATTTCTATAAATAAAAAGGGAAGAATTTCCACTTTAAACAAAGCTGCTGTCGAAATTTTAAAAATTGAAAATCCAGATATAAAAGGAAGAAGCTACCGCGATGCATTCGACCAATCATTCCATGATCCTATTCGAAGCATGATCCGACGTTTAAGTGAAAAAAACACAGACACAATTGAAGAACAAACCGAATTGCGAGTTGGAGACGCCAACTTGACATTATTAATTAAGATCAACGCTCTAAAAGATCCAGGTAAAAAATATCTAGGTCTAGTCGTCGTTTTTGAAGATTTGACTCATATGATAAAAACTCAAAAATTGGCCGCTTGGAGAGAGGTTGCCCAGGGTATCGCTCATGAAATTAAAAACCCTCTGACTCCTATCAAGCTTAACACTCAACGGTTGCGAAAAAAATTCCACGAAAGTAAAGAAGACTTTGCACGAATTTTTGACGATAGCATTCAAATCATCGATCAAGAAGTAGACGGGATGAAGGACCTGTTAGAACAATTTTTACGGTTCTCTAGATTGCCGGCGCCCAATCCTCAACCCAACTCAATACATAAAATCATCGATAACGTTTCTGCACTGTACGCGGATATCAATAAAAACACTTCAATCAAAAAGAACTTTGATCCCAATCTGAACCAAATTAATATTGATTCCGAACAGTTTCGGAGAGTCTTTATCAACCTATTCGACAATGCAAAAGATGCTATTGGAGAAGAAGGCGTAATTGAAGTAAAAACTAGATTGATCCAGGAAAAGCAAATCGCGAGAATTGAGTTTTCCGACACCGGCGTGGGTATCCCTTCTACAGAAAGGGAAAAACTGTTTATGCCTTATTACACAACAAAAAAGCGCGGAACAGGTTTGGGTCTTGCCATCGTAAACAGAATTATAGTAGATCACGATGGAAAAATTAAGGCGCACGACAACACCCCCAAAGGAACCACATTTATTATTGAAATTCCGTGCACTCCTTCGATATTACAAAGCGGTCGACTTGCAAAAAAAGAAAGCCCCGCTCGCAGCGCGGGTATTTTTTAATTAAAATAAAAAACAAAACCGGTTTTGGAGCTTTAAAAAATGTCTCGTGAAATTGCTATAAAACTAGAAGAATCCCTCTACAAAAAATTGGAAGAAAAAACTAAGGAAACGCCTGAAGAATTAAATCAATTTATAGTAAAAGCAATAGAAGAAAAAATAGAGAAACTCTCCTCTACAAACTTGGATACAGGAGGATTGAGCGATTATTTAAATCAAGCTAAACAAGGAAGCAGGAACTACGGTGCCAAAGGACAAGGCTGGTAGTTACCAAAATTTCCTTCCCATATCTTTTGAAAAAATATTATTCAAAGCTTCCTCCACCATTTTCTCTAGTGACTTTCTAGTCAGGGACGTATGATAAGAATTTCCCCTACCTAGAAGAACATTTGTTTTTGGATCTCTAAAATTAATCGTAAGCTCAAGCATATACATTATGCGATCCCATCGCCATCTGTCTAAGTAATCGACTACAACATCTATATTAGGTGGTATGTCATAGTTTAAGCCAATTGTAGCCTAAACCCCATACTCGACAATCTATTGGCAATTAGCTTGTTAAGACCCCTTCCATCTGGTGCAAAATCGATAACGTAAAATGATTTAATATTATTTATATTGGTGGTTGAACTCCAGTCTGATCAAACTCGATTGATACATCCAGATATTAATAAAACCACAATTAATAGAAAGACTCATTTAGAAACACGGATCAAGAAATGTGTGTATGCTTTTAATACATAAAGCCTTCATTCCTAGGTACTTACACAGTCTATACGCTCTCGGTAAGGTTGCTATAATGATAAGAGCTATAAAGCACTAACCTTTTCAGCCCTAAAAAATCGCCTCAAATAGAATAGCGACTTGCATGAGTATTTTTTTAGAAACTAGGTTAATTTGTTAAATCGAAGTGTCAGTTCTACAAGCTCAAGGCGAAAAAATCAAGGTTTTGAATGACATGCAATGGGAAAGGGTTAATCTAAGCAGACTTTTATCATTTAAACTAATACAACCTCAATACTTTTAAAAACGTTTGCCATTGTAAACGTTACAAACTTCGCACCATCTGTTGGGGTTTCCATTTTTCAGCCCCTCTCTAAACTCAACAAAAGTAGGACTAACCCAAACATCTTCAAAAGTTTTATCCTGAATGTTCCCTACAGAATAGCGTTGCGCAATTTGACAGCAAGGATAAATATTTCCATCGGATTGAACCTGTACCCATTCATAGGGGCGATCGCACTTAGATCCTTCTGGCAAAGACTCCGCAAACTCATCTATGGCAAATGGATTAGTTGTCTCAAGATATTCCTCAGGAGGTAAATATCCTATTCCATATTCTATGGATTTTTGATGAATTTGGCTAAATATCTCTTTAACGTATTCGGGATCGCAAGCGTTTAAATGGTTTTTAGAAAACAATATTTTCTCTTCAAAACCGCTTCTTTCTACGCTTGAAAAGTCGCTGACAATAGCATTTAAGTGGACAAAAAAGACATTATCAACTCCAAGCTCGGCCGCTAAATCCATTATCTTTGGTAATTCATGTGCGTTGTCTTTCATGCAAACCGCGTTAAAAAATACCTCAGGCACTTTAGCTCTAATTTGGTTTCTATATTTAATGAAATCTCCTATACAGCTCTTCATCGACTCTAGATCAGATCCCCTGATACCTTCATAAAGATCTTTAGTCGCCGCTTCAATTGAGATAATCAGTTTCCCTAGCAACCCTTCATCCAAAATCGATTTACGCATACTTTCGTTAATCAGATTTCCCGTTGTAACAACTTCTACATTATGAAAACCACGATCTTTTATAAAACGCAAAATCCTTAAAATATCTTTTCTTAAAAACGGCTCGCCAAAGTCGCTGAGCAACAATTTTTTAAACCTATCGGCAGGAAATTTGGATAAATAATCTTGAAAAGTTTCAAAAGGAATATCTTTGCTTAAATACTTTTGGGTTCTTGCACAATGTTTGCATAACAAATTGCAATTTTCAGTAAGGGGAATTTGCAAAGTCGACCAAATTTGTGGAACTTCGAATTCCAACATTTTTAATTGTAATCTACCTGAGACTTGCTTCCCAAATTTGTCTATATGACTTCGCGTTTTTTTAAAAACGCTTAAATCCTCACCTTCCTTTTCTCGGTTCGATAATTGATGACTGATCATTCTTTGAGCTCGTTTCCATTCTTCAATTCTTAACACGGGAGTCAATTCCAATAACTTACCTTCCCATTCCCGAATCATTTGAGCTTCTTCTTCAGTTAAATCTTCGAATTCGAAAAGACCTTGCACAGCCTCCAAAGGTTTTATTTCGGGTTTATTTTTATCTAAAACTGCGGTCAAATTTGCGCTTTCCACATAACTCATAGATTTAGCCTTTTATATTTAGCCTTTTATATTTAGCCTTTTATATAATATCGGAAACCTAATAAACTAACTTTACTTATTTAGGATGAAAACTTTGCTTTAATAGAATCAAAAGTTACCGGATATGCCAGAAAACCGTCTTGGACATTGTAATTGCTAATTTTTTTGGAAGGTCTTAAACTAATGAAAAAAATTTAACCAACTACTCATACATTTTATGATTGCTTGTCCTATTTGCAAAGAAATGTTTACTCCCTCCACGGAAGCCACCCATAAGGAAGTTTGCTCGAAATGTTCAGAAGCTAATAAAAAGTCTCCAT
>CAWVUN010000156.1:0-5200 GCA_963932495.1 uncultured bacterium | reverse complement strand
AGATGAGGCCATTCCAATATAAATATGCTTCTTTTTATAGTGACCTATTTCATGGGCTATGATTGATAAGAGTTCTGAGTTTTCATTCCCCTCTAACAGAGTATCGAAAAGAGCTATTCGTTTATTTTTCCCAAAGCCGGTGAAAAACGCATTTGATTTACTAGATCTTTTGGAGCCGTCCATTACATAGATGTTTTTTAAGGGAAAAGCGACTGATTTAGAATAATTCAAGATAGCTTCTTTAAGCTTTCCGTCTTCCAAAAGTTCAAACTTATTGAATAAAGGCATTATCCAAGTTGGAGCGATAAACTGTATGACAACCATATACAAAATAGTCGCTATCCAACAATAGAGCCATCCATCAGTTTGTGCGTACTCTAAAAACGATAAAATTCCCGCTAGTATTGGGATTCCCAAAACGCAACTTATTAAGATAGATTTTACAATGTCTGAGCAAAACGTTTTTGAATCCATCTTGTTGAAGCCAAACTTTTCTTCGATTACAAATGTGGAATATATCTTAAAAGGTAGAGAAATGATGCTTTGACCAAGCACTAATAAAGCAATAAAAGCAATACCTGTAGTGACCGGTCCCCATCCAAAACTTCTCAGCCATTGATCTAAATGGTTGAAGCCACTAGCAAACCAAAAAAGAAAGATCACTATTAAGTCAAACCCGCCTGAGAAAAGTTCCAGACGGGTGGTAGAGCGCAGATAATCTTGAGACTTGCGATATTTATCTTCCTCGTAAATATCTTTAATTTCGTTGGGTAATTCGGTTTTAAGATTCGAAATGTTTAAGTAATCTGCGCAAAGACTCAGTAGAAAACTGAAAACCAAAGAAAACGAAACAATATATCCAATTATATTCATAATGATTTGTTGGGTGGTGTGATAAAAAATGATTAGTGGTTAAAATTTTGACAACTATTAGGCGTTATATGATTATTTGATCAAAAAAAAGTTCATTGTTTATTGCCTAAGTGGAAAGTTTTTCCTGTATTTCTGGAACTATAACTTCGATAAAAGGTCTATTTTAATAGTTTTTATCTGAAATGCTCTATTTTTTAACTGGTTATGGTTTTTATTGAATTATTATTATGGTTTTTGCTTTAAGTGTTGTTGTGTGTTTGATTAGAGTTTTTTTTAGGAGGCAAAAATGAACATGGTCGTTGAAGAATCTGGTAAAAAATTGAATTAAAAAACAATAATGAAAGTTTGGAGAAAGTTATGACTGCTCAAGATTTTGATTCTCCAAAAAAACTAAATAATATCACCAAAAGTTTGAAAACAAGACTTCATGATTTTTGGTATGGTTGGGTAATGGTTATTTTTAAATTGATTGTATCTGCAAGTAGCTATTAATTCTCGGGTTCATCGCACCTTTTACAATTAAGGGTAAAACCAAGAAACTCTGTTCTACCTTTTTCCGTTTGAGTCCAAGGTCTGATTTGCCAGGGTGGGTTGTGGCGAACATGTTGCTTATGGCCGCAAGTCAAAACCGCTGTCCAATGACCTTCATCGTCTTTAACAAAATCATTGATTTTTCTTTGCATGGTCGTTTCGTCTAAAATTAATTCCCCGTTTCAATTAATACGATATTCTTTTGTATTCCTTCCTTAAAATAAGAAAGACCTTTAGAAAGATTCAATGGTTTTGATTTTGCCCCTATGGTGTTTCTAGAGCGTATTTCAGACAATCCTGTGATCGTGGAACTTTTTAATGCAAATCCAGAGCTAGTAGAAGTCGGAGCATCGACACCTAAGACCTTTTTCAAGTCTTGATTGGTTAACGCGAATCCTATTACTTCTCCATTGCCATTAAAAATTGGAGCTCCGCTTTGACCAGGTTGGAAGGGAAAGTTAACTTGGAATATTCGTTTATTTTCATTAGCTCCTACCATAGAAATAATATTCCCTTCCTTCAGAGTATGTTGATCTTCTTGAGTGTTAGCAATGGGGTAGAATAAAGCAAACACATAATCGCCTTTTTTCATTATTGAGGCATCTGAGAACCGAAGTGGAACTCTTTCAACTTTAGGTGGCTTTTCTAACTTTAAAACTGAAATGAACTTGGAAGATTTTTTTTCAAGTATTTTGGCTTTAATATCGTCTTCGTTGGGAAATTTCACGTTAATAGTTAAAGAGTTTTTTACTAAATAAGTCAAAGCGATAAGCTGATTATTTGAAGCTAATAATATACCTGTTCCAAGGGTGCTAGTTGGTGTTGAGACAAATAAGCCGGTTAAAATCAAAACTACCACAACGACTAAAAGGATGCTTTTTTTCATGTTTAATAATTATTTTTTTCTGGGAGTTGATAAAGCGCATCGAAATCCAAAGTAACCCGTTTGCGCCGCAGGGTCCGACCAATTTCTGAATGAAGATCTTAGAAAGTCTGGAGCATTAATCCAAGATCCTCCTCGAATCATTTTTAAAAAACCAAAATGAGGCCCGGCAGGATCTTTCGAAGGAGCTACCTGGTAATAGTTTTCAGTATACCAATCACTAACCCATTCCCATACGTTACCCGACATATCGTAGAGGTTGTATCCATTTGGGGGGTAGCTGCCAACAGGAGTAGTGAAGATAGCTTCATCGTTAAATTGTCCTGTATGAGTATCTAAGATGCAGTTTTTATCGCATAAATTAGCTTTCCCAGATTTCATGTCATTACCCCAGGGATATAAATAGCTTTCCCCTCCTTTTGCGGCAATTTCCCATTCGGCTTCTGTTGGCAAACGTTTACTTATTTTTTCGCAGTAGTCGTTGGCTTGTTTCCAATGAACTCGTTCCACGGGTAAGTTTTCTCCCAAAAATTCGGAAGGATTTATTCCCATAACACTTTCAAATTCTTTTTGAGTAACTTCGTATTTATCTATATAAAAGTCGCTAACAGAAACTAAACGTTCTGGACCTTCTTCCTGAAAAGTAAATATTCTGCATCGATCAAAATACTTTTGACACTCTTTAAGACCTTTTTCGGGAATTAAGCCGATTTTATATTCTCCACCTAAAATCAGCGACATTCCATCTGTCATTGAGAATATGGTTTGCTTATCTGGCGGAGAGGTTTGCGCAGAAACAATAGTAATCGATAGCAAAAATATTGAGCAACTCATGATCGCTAATATTGAACAGGAATAACTTCGAATACAATCGGGTAAGATCCCGGGAGGCATAATTATCCACCTGCTTTATTAAGTGAATTAGGGAAAATAATATTATTTCATAATAAGTTAAAAGGCTAGAAAAAACTATTCAAGTAAATGTGTCAAAAGTGAACTTAATTTGTTAGTTTTTAAAAAGGGATATAGCGGTGGGTAAAATGGCGTCAACCCACTTTTCATATTGCTTTGCTGAAGGATGAAGACCGTCTTTGGCGAACATTTCCGGTTCTTTGCAAAGCTCTTGGGAAAGCGTGAAGATGTCGACTAAGGCCAATCCCTTTTTTTTAGAAATTTCTTTGATAATGGAATTGAACCTGGAGATACCGTTAACGGCACTTTTTCCAAATCCAAATTGACTGCCCTTAGGGGAGCAAGAAAAGTCGGGAATAGTCACAACCAATAATTGTTTTTTTGACGGTATTTCTTTAAGAATTGCATCGATAATCGTCGTTAATTTTTTTTTAAACAGGTCTCCATTACTATGCCTGATCCAGTCATTAAATCCGAGTAACAGAGTTACAAAATTAGGTTGAGATTGTCTCAATATAGGTAGCTCACTTTGGATGGCGTTAGTTGTTGCCCATCCTGTTTGTGAAGGATTTGCGATTAACTCAATAGATATACTGGCCTTTATGAGTTTTGCGGTTAGTTGCGATGGCCACGAGTTAATTTTAGAAACACCTTCTCCAATCGTATAAGAGTCACCAATGGCGACATATCTATAAATTTTCTTTTCGTTGGCGTTTGTACTATTAAAAGGATTTAATACTAAAGAAATTGCTATAATTGTTTGTATGAAAAAACAGCATTTAAAGAGGCCTATGAGATTAGATTTTGAATTGGTTTTCATAAGGGAATTTTTTATTAATTACCAGGAGATGAATTAGCAGTGAAAGTAAATATTTTAGAGAGTATTGGTAAAGCATGCGTTGCCTTAGATGATGGCCTTAAACTATATAATCTTGTTTTGCCTAGTATGATAAAAGGGGAGACTATCGAGCTTGATTTCAATGGCGTTGAAACTATTTATACACCTTTTTTAACCGGTTGCTTTGGTCGATTGTTTGAGCCGTTTGATAAAGAAACCTTAATGGCGCGATTAGTGTTTTGCCAGATTGACCCCGATCATTTGCGCAAAGTGAATGAGTTTATTGACGGAGTTGATAAGCGAAATACTGAAAAAAATGAACGAGAAATTTTGTCCGAAATTTTTGAGGAAGACGGTCTGGATGAATTTAGCGGGCAATAAATCACTGCGTAGTTTCTAATTCGGATTTAGACTTTTTTTCTTTCCAACTACTGTATATACCCGGAGCTATTACCACTAATCCCAACGCGAATAAAACTCCAATAGCTCCAGGAGAAATTATGTCCTCTATTGAGTTAATGGTCGCTAATTGGCTACCAGCCCCTACGAAAATAAAAGTGATAGGCAGCGAGCCCAAAAGAGTTGCTAAAGCAAACGTCCTCAAAGGAATTTGAGTAAGTCCCGATAAAATATTAACTAAAAAAAACGGCATAACAGGAATCATTCGCACAAATAAAATATATTTTGCCGCATTTTTTTTTGTCTTTTTATTGAATGCCGCCACCGAATCCCGAAATTTATTTTCGAGCCAATCCCTGATAAGAAAACGTGCGGCTATAAAACCTAAAACGGCTCCTAAAGTATCTCCCAAATTGACTAATAAGGTTCCCAACCAAGGGCCAAAAACTAATCCCGCCCCCAAAGTCATTATAGGCGCCGCTGGTATTGCCAATACCATAGTGATGACATAAACGAAAAAAAAACCAAAAATGGTACCTACTTGATTTTGTTCGTAATACGATAAAAGATGACCTCTATTTTCTTTGAGACTATCTAATGTTAAGTATTGCCCAACGTTATAATAGTCGTATAAGAAAAATGTTGAGATTACGAGAGCTATAAAAATTATTTTATTTTTCATTAATGAAGAAGTGAAAGAGATTTTAGTTCTATTGCCGTTTGCTGAGTTATAGTCAAATGTGGAGTATGGGAAGATTATCAAG
>CAWVUN010000155.1:0-5220 GCA_963932495.1 uncultured bacterium | reverse complement strand
ACATGATTGTTGGAGAAAGCCAAGTGCTTAGAAAGTGCATAATAGAATGTGAAAAAGTCGCAAACGCCAAAGCGGCTGTTTTGATTTCAGGGGAAAGCGGAACCGGTAAAGAATTATTTGCAAATATGATTAACGACCGGAGTAATCGACAAACCAAACCATTTATTTTATTTCATTGTGGAGCTCTACCTGATTCTATTTTAGAAAGAGAATTATTTGGCCATGAAAAAGGTTCTTTTACAGAGGCTGATTCTATAAAAATAGAACTATTTGAAGCTGCCCATACAGGTACTTTGTTTTTAGACAAAATTGGTGAAATGTCGCTTGAAATGAAAGTTAAACTGCTTAGGGTCCTTCAAGAGGGTTCTTTCATGCGTTTAGGAGGAACTACTGATATCCAAGTCGATGTCAGAATCATTTCGGCAACAAACCAAAACCTAGAAAAACAAGTCCCTAAAGGGCTATTTCGAAAAAACTTGTATTACCAAATTAATGTAATAAATATAAAATTGCCCCCATTAAGAGGAAGAAAGGAAGACATTTCCGACCTAACCTCATTTTTCATTAAAAAACATAGTAGGGATGGAGAAAATCCCGTAAAATGTGGGGAATAGGTCGTAGGCTATCTAATTAGTTATTCTTGGCCTAGTAATATTAGGCAATTAGAAAACTTCGTCGAAAGGGCTTTAGTTCTTTGTGAAGGAGATGAATTGACTAAAGGTTCTTTCAAATTTGAGTCAGAAATACCCTCAGAGTAGTACAGACTCTTAAAGAAGCAAACAACGCTTTCCGTCGATGTTATATCTCAAAAAATTTAAACTCTACTGAAAGTAATCGAACTAAAGCCGCAAAGATTTTGAAAGTTCATCGCTCCTATCTTTCCAGGTTAATCAAAGAGGTAAGCATCGATTAGAATTTCTCATTTTTAGGTATCAGCAATAAAACTCCCTCTCTTAACTTAAAATCAAGCTTTTGGTGAATCATGACCGCTAAAATAATCGATGGTAAAAAAGTTTCCGCAAGCATATTAGAAAAATTAACCATTCAAACCGAACGCCTAAAAAACCAATTTGGTCGAACTCCAGGGTTGGCAACTGTTTTGGTTGGAGAAGATCCTGCCTCCCAAGTATATGTTCGCAATAAAAATAAACGCTGCAAAGAAATTGGATTTCAGTCATTCGAACAAAATCTTCCAGCAGACGTTTCGGAAACAGACTTACTAAAACTAGTAAACGACCTCAATCAAAACCCGGAAGTAGATGGAATATTAGTTCAACTTCCTTTACCTGGCCACATTCGCTCCGAATTGATTCTAGAAGCAATTCTTCCAGAAAAAGACGTTGACGGCTTTCATCCAATTAATTTTGGCGGGCTAGCCTCAGGAAAAGACGTTCTATCTCCGTGCACACCTACCGGGGTTATTGAAATGTTGGACCATTATGAAATCCCTATCGAAGGAAAAAACGCCGTTATTTTGGGAAGAAGTAACATTGTTGGTAAACCGCAAGCCTTACTATTATTACATCGAAATGCAACTGTTACGATTTGTCATTCACGCACAAAAAACTTAGCTGAAGTGACTTCTTCAGCCAATCTGCTAGTTGCCGCTATTGGGAAACCAAATTATGTGACAGCAAATATGGTTCGAGAAGGAGCTGTAGTGATTGATGTAGGTATTAATCGCGTCGACGGTAAACTAACTGGGGATGTCGATTTTAAACCTGTCGCTGAAAAAGCTTCCTATATCACTCCTGTTCCAGGAGGCGTCGGTCCCATGACCATTGCAATGCTCATGAGTAATACGCTAAAAGCCTTCCAAGCTCGAGTGGATGCGGGATAAGCCCAATGAACTTAAATACCAATTCTTTGACATCTCCATCAGACGATTCTTTCGAAGCTAGAATATTTTCTGTAAGCGACATTACTGAAGATATTAAAACCATTTTAGAATCCGCTTTTGAAGCCGTTTGGATCGAAGGCGAGATTTCTAATTATCGTGTAGCCGCTTCTAATCATGCCTACTTTGTCTTAAAAGACGAGCGTTCCCAAATACGTTCTGTCATGTTTAGGTTTAAAAAAGATCGGCTTAGATTCACTCCCGAAGATGGGGATCAAGTCCTACTCTTCGGAAGGATGTCCATTTATAATGCTCGTGGCGAGTACCAAATCATCGTTGAAAGCATGGAGCCGCGAGGTTTGGGAGCATTACAAAAAGCTTTCGAACAGCTAAAAGATAAGTTATCCAAGGAAGGCTTATTTGAGGATTCCTCTAAAAAAGAAATCCCTTGGTTTCCTTGGAAGGTAGGCGTAGTTACTTCTCCCACAGGAGCGGCAGTTAGAGATATTATTGAAGTTATTTCTAGAAGAAACCCCAGCACTTCAATTTTACTATCTCCTGTCCGGGTCCAAGGAGATGGATCCGCAGAAGAAATTGCCGAAGCAATTCAAGATATGAATCAATTGTCCGATATTGATGTCTTAATCGTTGGACGTGGAGGAGGATCAATTGAAGACTTATGGGCCTTCAACGAAGAAGTAGTTGCACGCGCTATTTACAACTCCAAGATCCCAATTATTTCAGCAGTTGGCCATGAAATAGATTTCACCATAACCGATTTCATAGCGGATTTACGTGCGCCAACTCCCTCAGCAGCTGCAGAACTGGCGGTTCCAGAACTTTCAGACATCTTGTCCGAGCTGCGCGTTAATTCTGAATCTCTCGTCCAAACAATCCGTGAAAAAGTTGAAAACCACTACCAACAATTAAACAATTTCACAAACCGTAGATTCTTCCTTAATCCTATGGAAATCATCCAACCTGCAGCTCAACGATTGGATGACTTAAATCAAAGATTAGCGCGAGCTCCAAGCCAAGGTTTGAAGCTACGAAAAGAGCGTTTACGAGGAACCATTCAAAATCTTTTTCATAATTCTCCTAAAAAAAGATTTCAAAACTTAAAAGACCGCCTAATTGATAGAGCGCGACGATTGTCCCGAGCTCCTCAGCAGACATTATCTATAAAAAAAGAACAGCTTAAAACTTCCTTTCAAGTATTACTTCTTAATTCACCAAAAAGAGACCTTTCAATATCAAAAAATAAATTAATCGATATCGGAAACAGATTAATTCGGGCCCCGGGCCAAGGAATTAAATTAAAAAAAGAAAGACTTCGGCAGAGTTATCAAGCATTAGCCTATAATTCCCCTACCATTAAATTGCATAGTCACGAGGAAAAATTACACGCCTTATCGTCACAACTTATTCGGAAAATGAGTTCTGTCGCGCAACTTAAAAGGGAGCAACTTGCAGGACTAGGAAAAAGCTTAAACGCTTTAAGTCCGCTGGAAGTTCTAGATAGGGGATACAGCGTTACTTTCTCAAAAGCAACTGGTAAAGCGATTAAAAACATCAAGGAAGTCAAGCCAGGAGATAAAGTTCAAACCCTTCTTTCAAAAGGAAAACTTAGTTGCACAGTTGATAAAATTATCGAAAATCAGTTATAGAACCATTCCTGATAAGAAACTAACCAGTTATCAAATCTTCCACTTTAGATAATACAATTGAGTCAGTAATCAGTTTAATCGCTTCAGGACTCATCTTATTATTAACAACATCCAAATATTTTAGGTCAGTTAACGAAGCTGCCTCGGCAAGGAATTTAGCTCCATTGTCTCCTAAATTATTTTCAGCTAAATCTAAAGTTGTTAAGTCGGATAAATAAAGAGACATGGAAAGCTCTTCGGCAGCCTTTGGACCTATTTTACATTTCCATAAATTTAAAGACTTCAAATTCGAAAAATTCGCCGATTGAGCAATCACAGCCACCCCTTCGTCGCCAACATCATTTCGCTCCAAGCTTAAAAAAACAAGACCTTTAATCACTGGCGAATTTGCTAAATGCTTCAACCCCTCCGCCGTAATATCATTACGTTCTAAATTCAATTCTTTCAAATTTGAAAATCGCTCGTCATTAGCAATAAATTTTAATCCTTCGTCTCCAATATATTTCAAGCGAATATCCAATATGGTTCCATCATTTCTTAGTAACTCAGGAGCAATCTCCTCTACTGGGCGATCATTAAATGGTCTATTCATTATGCTTTCCTTTTTTTTAACTAATCAGAAGTCTCAAGACTTTAAATTTTTATTTATTTTTTTTCTTACTTTTTGCTTCTTTTGTTCGTTCTATTTTATCCAAGCGATCTCTAAAAGATTTGTTTTCTTTCAGAACATCGTCTAATTCAGATCTCATCTCGCTGATTTCTTTTGGTTTTTTTGCTGAACTCCTTAAAGCAGAAATAGCGTCTTCAGCCCGTCTCTGTAATCTTCCATCGGGCTCGTTATCAGATAGTTTTCTTAATATGGGTATTGCCGCTAAATCGTCTAAACCCTGCAAAGCCTGAATCGCCCCGAGTTTACCTCTAAAAATAGCTGCTGGCGTGCCTCTTGTTTCCCTGGCAAATCGCGCTAGTAATTCTAACGCTCTACCTTTTTTACTCTCGAACCGTTTAGCCAGCGCAGCTAGACCTTTCATAGCTTGCGACCTACTTAATTTAGGAGATCCATACTCAGCACCCTTTTCAAATACATCCCAAGAGTCTTGATCTTCAAGCTCTGCTAAGGCTGCATATATAGCAATCCTTGCCATATCATTATAAGTTTTTCGGTCTAGTGTTTTTTCGAGAAATTCTCGTGAATCATGGCTTTTGATTCGACCCAATGCCCTTAAAGCCGCAGCTTCAACTCTGTATGAAGGATCTCCTACCGCTAACTGTCTTAGAGCTTTCGATACTTTTTCATCTCGAGTAAATCCTCCTAAAGCACTAGCAACTCCATATCTCACTTTTGGACAATCATGTTTTACACCTTTTAATAAGCCATCTCGCGCTAAATCCCCTCCAATCCTTTTTAGAGCAGAAGCTATACGGATAGAAACACCCCAAAACTTTTCTTTATTCAATCTTTCAGAAAGTAGCTTTATCTCTTCAGTCGAAGGCTTCTCAACAAGTGCTGAAGCCGCTTCCAATCGCCCAATTGGATCAGGATCTTTTTTTAACTGTTCGGACAACATAGGGCGCTGTAGATCCAGCTTGATCTTTTTACAAGGTATTTCAAAATCAGGATCTAATCGAAGAAATAAAGGCTTATTTTTCAATCTAAACGAAAATTTATTTTCTTTATTATCCAAGAAAACCGGAAATGTCTCTTCGGTTTTACCA
>CAWVUN010000154.1:0-5244 GCA_963932495.1 uncultured bacterium | reverse complement strand
AATTATAAATTCTTGAGGCAATACTTACAAATTTAAAAATTATTTAGTGGTAAGTCTTGCCAAGAAACTGGCTTTAAAGAAGGTAATCTGTTTGTGGAATTGATGTTGGGAACTTCAGAGGTTTAGATATAATAAGCAGGATGTGGCCAAATTAAAGATTAAGACATTGATAATCGCCCACAAATTCCAAAAAAATTGAATTGTAGGCAAATGAGAACCCAGAGGAGAATGCCAGTGTGTTGCCGTATTTGTTGAGATTAGGGTCAAGAGAGTTGATTACGAAGGAAGTTCAGAGTGAGCTGGCAGAGTTTCTATCCCAGTATCAAGATATGAAAGATCCTGCAGGAAAACCGTTGGTAGTGCGCAATGGTTATTTACCTCAAAGGAAGCTTATACGGGCATAGGTCCTGTTGATATAAAGGTTTCTAAGACTCGTGGCCGAGGCATGCAAGGTATTCACTTTTGATCAAAGCTCTTACCTCCGTATATTAAACGAACAAAGAACATAAACGGTGTTGCCCTGGCTTTACCTCAAAGGAATCTCAACAGGTAATTTCTCAGAAGCCCTGGCGGCGATAGAGTTTTTAACCTTATCTGTATCGATCGTTACCGAGAACTTTAAAATATCATTTGAAAGCTTTTGTACCATAGTTTTCACTCATAAGTCATGAATTATGAAAAATAACATTATTTTTTTGTATACCATAAATAAGTTAAATTAAAGATGTATGAGATGTATGAGATGTATGAATTGATATTTTGTATTAAAATTAAGACTTTATTGGGGCTTTTATGTTATTTATTTTTGTTTGGTGAATAAGTGTTGTTGGGTTGGTGAAATAAATAATTATTGTGCGAAAGGGGAGCTTATTTAATGCAAAAGAATAGGTCATATGTTTAACCTAGCATTGATCTTTTCTCTAAGAATTTCTGGATCGATTGGTTTGATAATATAATTATTGATACCTGCATGCACTGCTTTTAAGACATGTTCTTTTTGTCATTTGCGGTTAAGCTTATAAATGCTAGCCCTTTTAAGGCTTCACTTTACCTTTTTTTTAAATAGTACCAAACCATCTATTTTTGGCATCTCCAGTCTGAAATAACTAAATCGAACTTACCTCCTCTTTGAACCATTAACCTGATTAGGTCTAAAGTTTCCGAACCATCCCGAACTGTAATAATTTTTTTTAAACCAAATTCGTTGAGAAATTCTTTAATGATTTCTAATACGTTAGGAGAATCTTATACTAATAAAATGTTTAAATCGGCTCAATAACCATAATAAAAATAAGTATTTATTAAAATAAATTGAGAGCTTGAGATTGATTAAGTATTTATATCAGTTATCATAATTTATTTTAGTTTACAATTTTAATTAAGCTTTGAAAGTTCATTCAACCATAAATAAAATAAATACTTATAGTTCAACCTAAAGTAAGATAAATTATTTTTGCTTATCAAGAAATCTAAAGTAAAACTATGAACCGAAGTTTTTGACTTAAAAAGTCTGAGATTATAAGATAGTTTTAGTTCTTTATTTATATTTTTCCGCTTTATATACTTTCTAATAACGAAATTTTTAGCGGTGTTTACCATAATTAGGAGGTTTTAATGTTAAAGATTCGGGCGAGTCAAATATTTACAAGGACCCCGGAAGAAGCTGCAGGTGCTAAAAAAGAGTTGGACTCAAATTTACCTTTTTTAGAAGCTGTAGAAAAATATAGCGTTTGTCCCTCTAAGGAAAAGGGTGGGGACTTGGGGTGGATGAATGAGGATAATTTAGGTGATTCCTTTGGATTGACTCTTACGACTGAGGATAAAGGAAAAGTTTTTGGCCCTATTCACTCTCCTTATGGCTATCACATATTGATGTTTACGGAGGTTGTTTCGGCTCAAAGTGATGATGAAGGCCCTTTTGAAGCGTCTTTTTTAATGTCTGAAGTCGCGAAAAATTTGCCTGGATCGGACAAACTTCTCTTTGAGAAATTAAAAATTGGACTTCCCGTTCTAGGCTACGATGAAAAAGAAACTATCCAAACTCTTGCTGAATCTCATAACAAAAAAATAGATGATGTTTTATCTGAATTAAATGGAGATTACCAAAAACGATTTGCGCATTCCATTTCGTGTGAAGAACTGGAAATGATGATTGAAGATAATGCTCCTATAAATATCTTAGATGTGAGAGAGCAGTGGGAATACGATGTTGCTAAAATTAAAGGATCTCAGCGTATTACTCCTGTTAATAATGAAAGTATTTTGAAACAACTGAATCCTGAAAATTTAGTAGTCATCGTTGATTGGAACGGGGATAGGGGAGGGAGTTTTCAGGGTTGGTTATTTCAAAGAGGATTTAAAAGCGTAAAGTGTCTAGAAGGGGGTATTGATCGCTGGGCCGATAAAATTGATCCAACACAGGGTAGATACGAAGTAGATTCGGACGACGATTACCGTTATGAAGATATTGTTGAAGAAGGCTAAAGCTAAATAAAGTTTTATAAAGGCAATTCATCTTGTGGAACCATTATTAAGAGTCCAAAACTTAAGCGTTTCTTTTGAAACTGAAAACGGTATTGTTTGCTCAGTCCGTGGAGTAGATTTAACCGTTAATCCAGGAGAAATATTAGCTTTGGTTGGCGAGTCTGGATGTGGAAAATCTGTAACGGCTTTAAGTGTTTTAAGGTTATTACCTTCTCCACCGGCCCTTTTTGAGTCGGGTTCTATTCATTTTTGTGGAAAAAACTTGCTTGAATTATCGGAATCTGAAATGCAACTCATTCGTGGTAACGATATTGCGATGATTTTTCAAGAACCGATGACATCACTCAATCCTATTTTAACAATTGGCGACCAAATAGGAGAGACGATACTTTTGCATAACAATATTTCTGCAAAGGAATCAAGACAAAGAACTCTGGAAATTTTGAAAAAAGTAGCTATTCCTTCTCCTGAGAACAGAATTGACCAATATCCTCACGAGCTTTCTGGCGGTATGAAACAAAGAGTTATGATAGCTATGGCGATTTCTTGTAATCCTAAATTATTGATTGCCGATGAGCCAACAACGGCATTGGATGTTACGATCCAGGCTCAAATTCTGGAGTTATTGGCAGACTTGCAACAAGATATTGGAATGGCTATTTTGTTGATAACCCATAATTTAGGAGTTGTCGCTGAATACGCAAATCGAGTCTCCGTTATGTATTCCGGTAAGATTGTAGAAGAAAGTCGAACTCAATATTTATTTGAAACCCCCGCTCATCCTTATTCAAAAGGCTTGTTGAATTCTCTTCCGAATGTTTTGGAGGGAAATCGTCTAACGCCAATACCAGGTGTGGTTCCAGATCCAACTGAATTACCTCTTGGATGTGCCTTTCAGCCTCGTTGTTCCGTTGCCCTGCCGCATTGTGAAGAAAAAAATCCCACTTTTTTAAATCTTGAAGAATTTAAAGCAGGTCATAAGGCCGCTTGTTTTCTTCATGAGCCAGCTTGATCCTAAAACCAGTGAGCTCTTTACTCAAAATTAATGATCTGAAAAAATATTTTCCAGTTCATAGCGGAGCCTTTAGCCAGCCGACTCAATTCACGCATGCAGTTGATGGCGTTTCCTTTGAAATAAAAAGAGGAGAAACATTAGGATTGGTAGGTGAATCAGGTTGCGGGAAAACAACCTTAGGACGTTTAACGATTCGGCTTTTAGAGCCTACTGAGGGTAAAATTATTTTTGACGGTAATGATTTGTCTAATATGGATGAAAAAGAGTTGAGAAGCTTTCGAAACCGTTTTCAAATAATTTTTCAAGACCCTTATAGTTCTTTAAACCCACGTTTCAATGTAGAGAGACTTGTGGGTGAAGCCATGCTGGTTCATGGAAAAGCTTCTAAGGCCAATCTTAAAGAGAAAGTTGCTTTTCAATTGGAACGAGTAGGGATTTCTGCCGACTATATGAAAAGGTACCCTCATGAGTTTTCTGGAGGTCAACGTCAACGAATAGGAATTGCGCGCGCTTTGGCACTAGATCCAGAATTTATAGTGTGCGATGAACCTGTTTCGGCATTGGATGTTTCTATTCAGGCGCAAATAATTAATTTACTTCAAGATTTACAAAAAGAATTGAATTTAGCTCTTCTTTTTATTTCTCATGATTTAAATATCGTGGGACATTTGTCTCATGAAATAGCCGTTATGTATTTGGGGCGTTTAGTGGAAAAAGCTCCAGCAAAAAAACTACGAGAAAAACCATCCCATCCTTATACTCAGGCCCTTTTATCAGCAAACCCTATTCCTATTCCTGGAAAGAAATTAAATCGTAAAATTCTTTTTGGTGATGTGCCTAGCCCATTAGATCCTCCTAAAGGTTGTCGGTTTCATACCAGATGCCCAGAAGTTTTTGAAAAGTGCCGATCTCATTCTCCTAAACCCGTTCCGCTATCGGATGATCATTGGGTAGAATGTCATCTATATACATAAAATTACCGTATAATTTAATTTAAACAGCAAACTAATGGGTTTTACTAAAAATAAAATTAAACAAAATCCATCTACTTCCCGAAAAGTATTGAAATAATAGGAACTTTTTTGAACTTAGCGGTTTTTGTTATTTTGCGCGCAAAATCAAGACCGATATAAGGTATAAATTTTTTATAAGCATTGTTTACTTAGAAATCAGGTGAGGGTAATGTTAGTTATATAGAGTTAACTATCAGTAAATATTGCACTAATTCTCGCAAAATGATAAATTATGCTTCATAAAATAATTGTTTGGTTTAGGAGACAGGAATGGATCCAGCATCATTTATAGGGTTCATTTCAGGATTATCATTGATTGTGGCCGCTATCATATTAGGTGGCGACGTACACAATTTCATTAATATTCCTGGAGTGATGATCGTGTTTGGCGGGACCGTTGCGGCTACCCTTCTAACCTTTCAATTAGCAGATGTTTTAACTGCCTTTAAGGCAGCGGGAATTGTTTTTTCCAATACAACAGAAGACGCAAACGACATGATAGAAACCATGCTTGAAATAAGCGTGGTTAGCCGAAAACAAGGTATTGTAGCCCTAAGTAAATTAGAAATTGAGTCCGCCTTTCTAAAAAAGGCCTGCAATTTAATAGCAGATGGATCAAAAGAAAATATGATTCGAGATACGCTGATGATTGAGATTGAATCTATGAAACAGCGTCATTATATTATTCAAGATGTTTTTAAAAAAATGGCGATATACGCGCCAGCTTTCGGG
>CAWVUN010000153.1:0-5278 GCA_963932495.1 uncultured bacterium | reverse complement strand
GAAAACAATTTTACAATAAAGGGTGCCCTGCATACTCACTCCTCATGCTCCAGAAACCACCATAACTCGGTAGTTTGGTTATGTATAGCAAAATGCCAGATATGTCCTCTGGGATTATTAACGAGAACGAAAAAAATAATACCCCTCAAAATTTAATCGAGCAAAAAGCTTTTTGTTATGATCATGCTTCAATAGGCGAATAAGTTTTAACGCCTTGGAATATTCCTCAAAGGTTAGCCGAAAGTGTCGCTTATCATCATGATTCGTTTCGAGCTCCGCCGTATCATGTCGAAGCTTCAATTATTCACAAAGCTGATGTTATTGCTTATGAAATGAACTTAGGAAAAAATAGTTCTGAGCTGCCTCCTACATTAAATCCTGAAGTCGATACGTTACTGGATATTTCCGATACTGAAATAAATGAAATTAAAGAGGAGGTTTGAAACCAGTTTCATGAAACTGGTTCGCTTCTTTTATCTCGTTAAGGTGAGTGGGGATTAATGCTTTTTATTTTGAGGAAAGAATCTTTAATACGAGCTTTTGTAAGATGACGAAGTTCTTATTGTTGTTGTAGACAATTTTAAATTCATAATGTCGTGCGATCCACTCGAATGTTTTTGATGAATAGAATACTATATGAGTGGGGTCTCTTTTGTAATACCAATTTTTAAATACCTCTTCAGAAGGTTCTTCATTATTTAATGGGTAGAATTGAGTCATAATGGCCAAGTAACTTGTTGAAAATAACATAGAAGTTATTCGGTCTAATTCTTTGCCTGGAAAATTAAAATGTTCAAAAGTTTCTGTTGAAACGATCAAGTCGTATCCCAAGCGGAACTCCTTATCTGCAAAAAAGTTTTCGTCATAAATATCTACTTCGAATCCATGTCTTTCTAAAAGCGCCTTCAAAATTGGCGCATATCCACAACCATAATCAAGAACGACGTTGATATTTTGGCAATTATTTTTTATTAGCGAGATAGCTCCTTCAAACATTGCAACATACCCTTCATTTTCGATAGTATTTTTATGTTCGAGGTATCTCTCAACCTCTTGTTTTTGAGTTAAAAAAAATTCAGGAGGTACAAAAACTAATGCGCAGGTGGGACATAGAAAGTAATCTCGATTTTCATTATTATGAAAGAAACTGGAGCTCGAAAAGCATAGAGGACACTCGCGTGGGTTTTGGGGGCCTAGGTCTTTTTTAATTGGCACAAGCTAAATTCTTCTTTCATATAATTTGTAAGTAGACAAAGTCTTTTATAAAACAGGTTTAACATAAATGTTATTTTCAAAATACATAAAATAATGCAATGGCAAAAACAAAAGTTGTTTTAGCTCTTTTCATTTGTCTTTCACGTATTTCAACCTTTGAGGAGCCTTTAGATCGCGACATTGCCATTTTGGCGGTTGTGAGCCACGAAATACTTGAAGGCAAATTGCTTTACGGAGATGTTTGAGATCAAAAGCTACCTTTAAATCATATTACATTTATAGCTGCAAAATTAATCGCCGGTTATGATTTAGGAGCGGTATATTTTATTGGTTGTGTTTTCGCTGTCATCGCCTTGTTTCGAGTTTGCGCTGCTGCGTCTTATTTAACAAAGCCAGAAATAGGAGAGGAGTTTGGGCGGCACTATTTTGGACTGTTGTTTCCGGGGATAGAGAGTTACAGGGAAATCAACCTAATACGGAAGTCTTTGTAAATGCCTTTATGATATGGGGATTTGCCCCATTGATTTGATTCAAAAATCAAGGGACACAATACTTGTTAGGTTTTAGTCTTCGAGGAATAAGGTTTTCTAGGTCGGGAATTTTATTTTCTGTTTATCTTGTGGGAGTTTTCTTAATGATCGCGTCGCTAGGCAAATTTTTTATGCGACATTATCAATATTGGATAACCCTATTATCTGTTGGCGTTGCATGGGTTTTAGGGAAATTTGATAATTTATTTCAAAATGGAGGAGAAAATATTATAAGCTCTTTCGGAGGAGCGACCTTATTTATTTTGATAGGACTTCAATTACCAAATTATTTCATTAGTTCCGACAAAATTTAGACTAATAAATATGGAGATATATTTGTTGAGGCTAAAATACTTGGAGGGCATATTTCCTCATTTCTTAAACCGGAAGAAAATTTTTTAAATTGAGGTGTTGAGCCAGAGCTTTATTTCTATTCTAAGAGACGCCTTCCTTCGGGAGTTATTTGGATGCATTATGTTCATGGGCCTATGAAAGAAAAGTTAGGTACCGAACTTTTAAAGGATCTTTCTCAAGTATATCCTGAATTGTTAGTGACTTCGCCAATGATGAAATTAGATAATTCCATTTTTAAGAAAATTGTGTCTCGTTATTCTCTTTATCCAAATTCTTCAAAAGAATCGGCATTTCAATGCTATTATCTCCTCGGTAGTTCTATAGAAGCGAGGTTTTTTGATAATAAGATGCTAGGAGAAACTTATCATTGATATTATCTATTAAATTTCTATCAAAATTTATATAAACTTAGTCTCTGAACTTGTTGATAATATTGCATTCGCAAAATTGAAAAATCAGTTATGGATATCAACGAACAACTCCAGTCGATTCGTCAAAAATTAAGTGCTGATCGTGAATTTCTTAATAGTTCGTTTGTTCAGTTTTTGTTGATCCCTTTGGTGCAAGATTTACATAGTATAGGAAGATTTAGTGAAGGGTTGGAATTAATAGATAAAACACTAGAGAGCCAATGGGCGAAAAGAAATTTTCTTTTACTTCAAGAAACTCTTGATTTGAAGGGACAGGCGTTACTTGAGTTGGGACGGCTAGGAGAGTCTCAATTATTATTTGAAAAAGTTTTGTCTGACTTAGAGCGTGTGTTGGACCCTAGCCATGAATTGATCTCATCTGTTATGAATAACTTGGCTTTAGTTTACGATAAACTTGAGGCTTTTGATCAATCGGAGCCTTTGTATTTTCTGTCTCTTGAAAGGCGTAAGAGGAGAGTAGGGCGGGATCATCCAGAAGTTGCTACTACCCTTAATAATTTAGCAGTTTCATATATGGTCCAAGGGAAATTAGAAGAAGCCAAGTCATTATACTTCCAGGCTTTAGATATTAGGAAAAAAGCTTTTGGGGAAGAGCATCCAGACGTTGCCTTGAGTCTGAATAATTTAGCAGTCCTTTATCGCCGGGGTAAAGAATATGACAAAGCTGAAAAGTATTTTCAACAGGCTTTAGATATCAGGCTTCTTGTTTATGGAAGAAATCATCCTGATGTAGCTCAAAGCTTAAATAATTTGGCGGTTCTATTTATCAAACAAGGGCGTTTTAAGGAGTCGGAACCTTTGCATCAAGAAGCTATGGAAATTAAAAAACATTTTTTTGGAGTCAATCACCCTGCAATTGCCGTTTCTTTAAATAACTTGGCGGTACTTTATGTTAAACAAGGATTAATTGCAAAGGCGATTCCTTTAGTACAGATGTCTTTAGGTATTTTAGTACGTTCGTTGGGACTAGGTCATAGAAAAACTAAGAACGTACAAATAAAATTAGAGAGTTTGAAATTGAAATGAATTAGGTGTGCCAATACTTGCAAAATTACTTGGAGTTAGCTAAGTATTGATTTTTAATTTATTTATATTTTTTAAAAAATTAACGTTATTTGATATTAAGTTATGGAAGGATCAGAAGAAAAAAAATATTCAGTTATGGTCGTCGAAGACGATCATTCTTCAAGAGTTTTGGTGGTTGAATTACTTGAAGTTATGGGGGATTAAAGATATTGTTGAAGCTGGAGATGGGAAAGACGCTCTTCTGAAACCTTATTGGAATGATGTGGATCTAGTTATTTCCGATTGGCGTATGCCTGAAATGAATGGGCTAGAATTTTATAGACAAGCTAAAGAAGATGGATTATTAGAGAACGTTCCGGTCTTGATGGTTTATGCCGAAAAAGAAAAAGTCAAAGTGATCGAGGCTGCAAAAGAAGTGATCAGCTACTATGTAATAAAGTCTATCGATTTAATGGTGATGCAGGGAAAAATACGGAAACTCCCAAAAAGGCCCGACTAAAAAAAACACCGAGGCTTAAAAATTTCTACATACCATTTTTTGATTTCTTTCCAACTATCCTACTCAAACCAAACGAAAGTATTTTATGGGCATCTCTAATTATTCAGTAATTTTACTTGAGGCAACTTGTAGCCAAAAATAGTTTTTAGAGGTTCCCCTATTTATGGAACGGGTAGTAGATCTACCGTCCCGGGAATGATATTAATACCACTAACTTCCTAAATTGATTTTGACCTGAAAATAATCATTTTTTCTTCAGTCATTTCCAACATAGCGGGTAATATTCCACCCACCCCTAGTCCTGAAGTCTTACGCCCGGCAAAAGGCATCCAATCCACTCGAAAAGCTGTATGATCGTTGACCATAACTGCGGCGGCGTTTAATCGTTTTGCTGAATCTAGGGCAGAGTCGATATTTTTTGTAAAAACTGCAGCTTGAAAGGAGAAGGGTAGCTGATTTGCCTGTTCAATAGCTTCTAGTCGGTCCTTGAACGAATAGATGTTAATGATGGGACCAAATATCTCCTCACGGGATACTTTTGTTTGATTTGGTGGGTTTAAAATAACCGTAGGAGGATAACATGTTGCGCTGATTTTTTGACCGCCTGTCAAAATCTCTGCACCCGCCGATCTAGCTTCGTCTACCCATTGTTCCACACGGTTAACCTCTCTTTCAAAAATGAGAGGCCCGACTTCAGTTGTTTCATTCTTTGGATTTCCTACCACGAGGTTTTTAGCAAGGTTAGCTAATTTGCTAGAAAAGTCATCGAAGATTTTTTCGTGAAGGAAAACCCTTTGAACTGAAACGCAAACTTGGCCTGCATGATAATATCCACCTTTTGCCAGTAGAGGTAGTGCTTCCTCAGTATCGGCATCCCAATCCATGATGACGGGAGCGGCTCCGCCGTGTTCTAATGCGCAACGGGTACCAGGAGCTAGTTTAGACCGAATCCTCCAACCGACTTTTGCTGAACCGATAAAGGAAACAAACGCGACTCTGGGATCGGAGACCAGTTTTTCCGCTAATGTATTTTCGCATAGAATAACTTGGCACCATTCTTTTGGAAGTCCGGCCTGATGTAAACAATTGACAAGGTTGAAACACGAAAGGGGCGTTGGCAGAGCGGGTTTAACAATAACTGGGCAACCCGCTGCAATAGCGGGGATTGCCTGATGCACGACCAGGTTGAAAGGATGATTGAAAGCACTTACCGCAATAACCGG
>CAWVUN010000152.1:0-5332 GCA_963932495.1 uncultured bacterium | reverse complement strand
GTAATGCCTGATGGGCTTGCAGTATCTTTTGGAGAAAGCGACACTGACAAAATTGCCGTTAGCTACTATCAAAACGAAGCAGAGGAAAAGAAAAAAGAGATTTTAGAACTTGATTTAGAGCCCTATAAATCAAAAATGGAGGGAGGACCCATTACTATCCATTTGGCCGTAGCCTCTCAGAAAATGGGAGTTTCCTATTTTAAAGGAGATATTGATCGGCATGAATCTTTTGAAGGAATTCCTATAATAGACGAAAACACAGGGGACAACGAAATTGCGATTCCGCGATTAAAACCAAAATTAAAGCTATTATCTGAAGACGAATCATTAGTCAATTACGTCAGCTTTCCAATAGCTGAAATTACTTTTGAAAATCAAAAGTATGGATTAACAGATTTTGTATTCCCCGCTCTTTCAGTTCCCTTACGGTTTGCTTTAGGAGAAAAGTGCACCGCTATCGCAAGAAAAATTAGAGAAAAAGCAGAATATTTATCAGAGCAAGTTAACGCGCCCTCTTCAAAAACTGGGATGCCTTTGGTATTAGAAACTAAGACTATGATAAATAATATGGTTTCTTCATTGCCTTATTATGAAGCTGTATTGAATACAGGTAAAGCTCACCCATATTCCGTTTACTTAGCTTTATGTTCACTTGCAGGAAGTTTAGCCGGGCTGAGCAAAGACCTAGTGCCGCCATCATTTGATCCCTATGATCATAACAATTTAAAAGACACCTATAATCAAGTTATTAAATATATTGACGACCTCATTTCTGAAGGCGTGCAAGAGAAATATTCAACAATTCCATTCAAGTTTCAAAAAGATTTAAACAGCTTCACTTTAGATCTAAAATCAGATTGGATGAGTAAAGAGCTATTTTTCAGCGTACGCGGTTCTGGTGGTGCTTCAGAAAAAGAATTAACCGATTGGGTTGAAAAAAGTTGGATTGGTTCAGAATCAAAAATACCAACCATTAGAGAAAAAAGAGTACGTGGAGCTAAAAGAGAGCAGTTAGAGCGAGACAAGGATATCGTTCCTATGAGAGGAGTTGTATTGTTCAAACTTACAGCTGATCTAGAATTTATTGAACCAGACCAACCTCTTTCTATCTTTCATCCAACATCAATGGGGTCCTCAGCTAGTCCAACGGAAATTTTACTGCACGTAAAAAAATAAACTTGGCAACCCATTTTTAAGTTTTCTAAAAAGCCTTCCATTTCTACAAAGGTCGCGCCATGATAACCCGCGGCTTATCGTCTTTAAAATCTCAAGCATCGCAGAGGAATTCAATATGCGAAAACGCCCCGGCGGAGCTTTAGCGGGTCGCCCTCTTCACTTTATTTGGATTGCAGATAAATCAGGTTCAATGGGAATTGATGGAAAAATTCAATCTCTGAATCACGCCATTCACGAAGCTATTCCCCACATGAAAGAAGCCGCAAACGAAAACCCTAACGCCGAAGTTTTGGCGCGAGCAGCAGCTTTTTCTGATGGAGCGCAATGGCACATTTCAACTCCGACACCGATTGCAGATTTTCGCTGGAAAGATTTAACAGCCGGAGGCGTCACAGATATGGGCAAAGCATTAAATCTAGTAGCCGATCAATTAAAAATACCCCCTATGACCGATCGAGCTCTCCCACCTGTCCTAATTTTAATTTCGGATGGTCACCCAACAGACGACTTTAATGCAGGCTTAAAAAACCTTCTGTCTTTACCTTGGGGTAAAAAAGCCATCAGAGTAGCAATTGCCATTGGCGAAGATGCAGACCTAGAGACTCTAAATAAATTTATTGGTAACGTTGAATTGAGACCCCTACAAGCGAATAATCCAGAAACACTTAAAAACTATATTAAATGGACTTCTACAGTTGTCCTTAAAGCGACTTCATCGCCGATGAGCCAGATTGACTCTCTCGATAACTCAGATAACCCATCAACTTTTTTTCTGCCTGAGCCAAGTGTTAATATAGATTCTACGTCCGACATCTGGTAGCTCATGCTATCTGTTATCACAAAAAATGGGCATACCTGGCACGTTATAGGTGAAAGCGTTCGCGGCGACTCTCATGCCCGAAAAAACTTGCCTAATCAAGACGCCATACATTGCAGTGTCGAGAAAGAGAATAAGTTTCCTCTCGTTTTAACTGTCTCTGATGGGCATGGCAATCCTCAAAATTATAGAAGCCAACAAGGTTCGCAATTAGCGACTCAAGTTACCAGCAATATTTTGTCGCGTTTTCTATCTGAAACATCTCCAGAAAAAGATGTAGCTCAAATATTAAAAAAAATAAAGAGCTCTCTAATTCCCAAAGTCGTCGAAACTTGGAAAAAAACTGTTTTAGATCATTACAACCAAAACCCGTTGTCAGAACGAGAAATGGAAGTATTGATTAAAAAAAAGGACTTTACCTCAGAATCCATCCAACCTGAATTTGCTTACGGATCCACTCTTCTAGCCGCAGGACTATCAGAATCCTTAATTATTTTACTTCAATTGGGAGACGGAGATATACTGACAGTTGACCGCTTCGGTAATGTAGCTCAACCAATTCCACCAGATAAAGCTTTATTTGCGGATGAGACCACCTCTCTCTGCTTACCAAATGCAGAACAATATATGCGGTACGCATTATTGGAAACTCAAAAAAATGAAATAAAACTTTTGTTAATTTCTACCGATGGCTATTCAAAGTCGTTTATTAAAGAGTCAGATTTTTTTGAAGTTGGTCCTGATTTATTAAAAACTTTTGAGGCTGAAGGCATACCCGAAGTCCAAAACAACTTGGTAAATTGGTTAAACGAGACCTCAAAGCTTGGTAGCGGGGACGATATTACATTAGGGATCGTTTACCATGAACAATAAAATGAGCGATATTCCTCGTTTAGAGTTGGCTAAGGTAATAAAAAAGTATGGAGAAGACCTTTGCCAAGACGCACGAAGATGTGAAGCATTTTTAAAAGATCTATGCGGTCGTCACAAACGTGAAATTTTTATAATCGGGAGTGGAATTCGAGAACGAATACCTGAAGCCCTCCAAAATAATGCCCAAAACCCAGTAAGCTTCAACCTTTTAATAGGTAGTTTAACAAAAAGGTTGAGAGACAACCTTGGACTTTCACCTGAAGCTGCAGTTTGGTGTGTTGAAACCTGGACATACGCTTTGGAATTGAACCTTGAAATTGTTGACAACTCTCCAGTCGGAAAAAAAAGGGGCCCAGAAAAAACTCTTCCTATTTTGACTTCAAACAAACCCATTCCAACATTTGTGGTCTCCTCTTCTGGAAAGGACAGCTTTCGATCTATTTCTACCGCTTTGGAGTATGCCCCACCTCATTCCCGAATTGAAGTTCACCCTGGAAGGTATGAAGAAATAGTGGTTATTAATAAACCCATTGAAATCGTTGGCAAAGGATCTTCAAGAGAAATTATTATCGCTTCTAAGGCAGGTCCTTGCATCCGCATGGAAACAAGCTCAGCCGTTCTATCAGGTTTATCTCTCAAAGGAATGGGAAAAAATTCTTATACCATCGAAATATCAAAAGGCAGTTTAAAAATAACCGACTGCGACATATCATCAGACTTTTTTTCTAGCATTGGGGCATTTGGACCCACGGCGGTTCCTCAAATATATCGTTGCAGAATAAACAAAGCAAAAGAACACGGTCTTCATTTCACTGTTCAGGCACAAGGCCTAATAGAAGAATGTGATATTTATGCAAACGGCTTATCTGGAATCAAAATTCAACAATCGGCGAACCCAACTATAAAAAAATGCCGCATCCGCGGAGGGCGAGAAAATGGGCTTTTAGTCAACGATGAAGGAAAAGGTCTTATTGAAAATTGCGATTTCTCTGGTAATCGTATAAATGCTGTAGAAATAAAAGATAAAGGAAATCCTCAACTAAAGAATTGCAAAATACACGACGGGCACAACGGAGTCATCGTTTTAGGTACTGGCAAAGGACATTTTCAACATTGCGATATTTTCAACAACACCCGACCAGGGGTTGAAATAATT
Source organism: uncultured bacterium (assembly GCA_963932495.1). Taxonomy (GTDB): domain Bacteria; phylum Nitrospinota; class Nitrospinia; order Nitrospinales; family JAJDAT01; genus JAJDAT01. The sequence continues at coordinate 1,310 of CAWVUN010000152.1, read as the reverse complement.
GAAGACGGAAACCCCTATTTCGAATACTGTCAATTTCATCATGGTCGTGATTTAGGAATTTCAATTTCAAAAAACGGTAAAGGGAAATTCAAGCATTGTGAAATCTTTGCCAATATCAAAGGCGGTTTTTCTATTTCCGACTCAGCCGATCCAGACTTTTCAAATTGCACAATCCATGACAACAGAGAAAATGGGGCTTTTTTCTCAAACAAAGGTAAAGGTAAATTCAACGATTGTGATTTTAGCGGCAATGCATTAGCCTCCGTTTTTATCCAATCAAATGCAAACCCAATCTTTAAAAAATCCCTATTCCACTCTGGACGAGGAAGCTTGATAATTCATGACCGTGGGAAAGGAAATTTTGAAGAATGCGAAATATTTCAAAATGAATTTGCTGGAATCGAGATTAGAGAAAAAGGAAATCCATTTTTTGAACGTTGCAAAATTTACGACGGTCAAAGCGCAGGTGTTTTCATCTATCGAAATGGCTTTGGTACCTTAAAGCTTTGCGAGATTTTTGGAAATCAATCCGCAGGTATTGCGGTCAAACAACAAGCCAACCCAATAGTTTTAGATTCTAAAGTTTACTTAAACCGAGAAAACGGAATTGAAGTTTTTGATCAAGGCAAAGGTTCATTTTGGAATTGCGATATCTCCACAAACAAAGGTTTTGGGATCAAAATTGCCCATCAGGGAGATCCTTCTTTAAAAAACTGTAAAATACGCGAAAATGAATTCTCAGGATTATTGGCCACGGATCACGGCGTAGGATACGTAGAATCATGTCAAATTCAATCAAACGGGGATTTTGGAATTGATATCCTTAAAGGCGGTAATCCTATCGTGAGAAATTGCAAAATCAACCGAAATAAATCAAAAGGAGCGAGAATTTCAAAAAAAGGTATAGGAGATTTTGATAATTGTGATTTAACAGAAAATCGCGAAGGGGCATGGGCCATTGACCCTTTATGCCAAGTTAAAATGGCTGGATAACGACCTATGAACCAATTATTAAAAACCAACGCCAAAATCTCTCTCATTGATTTAGACGCCAATTGCGAAATCGAATACCTTATTGGAAGTGGTGCTCAAGGAGAAGTTTACCGAACAGTCTTCGATGGAAAACCATTTGCTTTAAAATGGTATTTTCCAAAAACCTCTACAAAAAAACAACGCGACATCCTGAAAACTCTTATTGAAAAGGGCCCTCCTTCCTCTAGTTTTCTTTGGCCAACGCATTTCGCAGAATCTTCGAGAATTGCAGGTTTCGGTTATTTCATGCCTCTAAGAGACTCCCGATTCAAAGGGCT